>DATFCF010000374.1:0-4008 GCA_035253445.1 Mycobacterium sp. | reverse complement strand
GGACCTCGGTGACGACGAATCCGTTGTTGATGGTGCGCCAGGTCAAATCGATCTGGAAGCAGTAACCCTTCGAGTCGACCGCGGCCAGGTCGATCTTCTCCAGCACCTCGCGCCGGTAGGCGCGGTAGCCGGCGGTGATGTCGTGCACATCGACGCCCAGCAGGATGCGCGAGTAGCCGTTGGCGGTGCGGGACAGCACCATCCGCCGCCGCGGCCAGTTGCGCACCTCCCCGCCGGCGACGTAGCGCGAGCCGATCGCCAGATCGGCACCGCCGTCGACTGCATCGAGCAGCCGATGCAGCTGTTCGGGTGGATGGCTGCCGTCGGCGTCCATCTCCACCAGCACCGAATATTCACGATTCAGGCCCCACGCGAAGCCAGCCAAGTACGCCGCTCCGAGACCGCCCTTGGACGCCCGGTGCATCACGTGCACGCGGTCAGGGTCGGCAAGTGCGAGTTCGTCGGCCAGCTCGCCGGTGCCGTCGGGGCTGCCGTCGTCGACGACCAAAACGTGTACGTCCGGACGGGCCTTGTGCACGCGTCCCACGATGAGCGGCAGGTTCTCCCGCTCGTTGAAGGTGGGGATGATGACCAGCGTGCGCTCACTCGGGCGTGGGGTTCCCTGGCCCGTACTCATGTAGCTCCTCTATGGCTGCCGCCCCTGGTGGACGGTGATGTCGCCGGTCGCCGCCGACGCACGAAACTCCCATTGTGCAGTATTGCGGCGATCACAGCGGCAACACCGATGCCGACCAGCACGCTCTGCACGATCGGACCCCACCGGGTCGCCGGTGTGAGCTGCGTCTTTAGCCGCACCTGGGTGTCGAGATAGGCCGGTTCGAAAAAGGCGGTCCTGGCGAGCTCGTGGCCATTGGGTGCGATGACCGCGCTGATTCCGACAGTGCCCGCCACCACGACGTAGCGGTCGTGCTCGACGGCGCGCAGTCTGCCGAATGCGAGCTGTTGTTCGCTCATTGCTTGGTCGAAAGTGGCGTTGTTCGACGGCACGGCCAGCAGCTGGGCGCCGCTGAGCACGGATTCGCGGGCCGCGCGGTCGAAGATCACTTCCCAGCAGGTGGTGATTCCAACCGGCACACCCGCGGCCTGCACCACGCCGGTGTCGGTGCCCGGAATGAAGTAGCCGGCCCGCTCGGCGTAGGGCGACAGATAGGAGAAGAAGCTGCGCCAGGGCAGATACTCACCGAACGGCTGGATGATCCGCTTGTCGTGGCGATCCGCCGGACCGGTCCCGGGGTTCCAGACGATCACCGAGTTCGTGGACACGGGATTGTCGCGGGTGTAACCCGGTGCCGCGACGACGCCGCCGACCAGGATGGGCGCATTGATCGCCGTGGCCGCGGTGGAGATCTGCTGATTGGCGTCCGGATTGGCCAGCGGGTCGATGTCGGAGGAGTTCTCCGGCCAGATGACCAGCATCGGCTGCGGCGCCCGGCCGGCGCGCACGTTCTCGGCCAGCGCGGCGGTCTCGCGGACGTGGTTGTCGAGCACGGCGCGGCGCTGGGCGTTGAAATCAAGCCCGAGCCGCGGCACGTTGCCCTGCACGGCGGCAACGGTGATCGGCTGATCGTCGCCGGCCCCGATTCCGGACTGTCGCACGTTGGGCCACGCCAGCGCCGTTGTCAGGAGGACGACGCTGATGCACACGCCGGGCAGTACCACCGCCGGCGGTGCGGCCGTCCTGCTGTGATCGCCGCGTCGCCACCATTGCAGCGTCTCGAAAGCGATTGCGGCCAGGCTGAATCCGGTCAGGACGACGGCGAATGACAGCAGCGGCGCGCCGCCGAGTTGCGCGATCGGCAGAAACGGACTTTCGGTTTGACTGAAACCAACTACGCCCCAAGGGAATCCGCCGAACGGCACAGTCGACTTAAGCCACTCTTGAGCCGCCCACAGCCCGGCGAACCACAACGGCCAGCCAGGCAGACGCCGGACCACGACGGCGAGCACGCCGAACAGAGCGGGAAAAAGTGCCTCGACTATGGAAAGGACAATCCACGGAAACGCACCGACCAGCCCACTGATCCAGGGCAGCAGGGGCAGATAGAACACCAGCCCGAAGAGGAATCCGTACCCGAATCCCCCAGCGCGCGTCGTGGTTTCACGCGTCAGCACCCACGCGAGCGCGCCGAACGCGAAGATGGCCAGATACCACCAGCCGAACGGCGGGAAGCTCAGGCACAGCAGCAGGCCTCCGACGATCGCGACGCTCAGTTGAGGCAGCCGGTCCACCACCGCCTGCCCGAACCGCTTGGCGCGAGACGGGGCCTGCGTCGGCGCCTCCTCGGATTCGGCGTTTTCAGAGACTTTGAAGGTTTCAGCGGATTCGGAGGTTTCGGCCGCAACGTCGTCGTCGATGATCGCGGGAAACGTGTCGGTGGCGTCGGATGCGCGAGCCCACTCGCGACGGCGCGCGGACCTAGCCATAGATGACGGCACCTCGATGCACGGTCCGCAGGCATCGCGGCAACCGGCCGTCCAGTCGCGGCAGGGCGGGCACGCGCGAGCCCCGCTCGGTCGACCAGCGCTGCACGGCATCGGCCGGGGCGCTGACCTCGAACCCGTCGGCCTCCCAGATGGCGTAGGACGCAGGAGCGCCTGGGACTAGGGTGCCTGTGACGCCGTCGCGGGTTCCACCTGCCCGCCACGCGCCGCGGGTGGCGGCGGCGAACGCGGCGCGCGCGGATATCGCGCTGCCCGGCGTGTGATGGGTGGTCGCCGCACGCACCGTGGCCCACGGATTCAAGCCGGTGACCGGACTGTCGGAACCGAAGGCGAGGGGCACGCCTTGGGATGCTAACAGCGCCAATGGGTTGAGCAGATGGACTCGGTCAGTGCCGAGGCGCTGGGCGTACATGCCGTCGTCGCCGCCCCACAGTGCGTCGAAATTGGGCTGCATGCTGGCGATCACGCCCCACGAGCCAAGCTGGCGGGCCTGGCCCTCGGTGACCATCTCGAGGTGCTCGAGCCGATGTCCGCACCGGGCCACCGCGGGCGCTCCCAATGCCTCGACGACCTGTTGCAGCGCGTCGACGACGGCGGTGACCGCGGCGTCACCGATGACGTGGAAGCCCGCGGCGATGCCGGCCTCGGTGCAGGCCAGCAGGTGAGCGGTGATGGCGTCGGCGTCGAGGTAGCTGTTGCCGCAGCAGCCGGGGGCGTCGGAATAGGGATCGTGCAGCCACGCGGTGCGCGACCCGAGCGCGCCGTCGACGAACAGGTCGCCGGCCAGGCCGCGCGCCCCGGTCGCGTCGATCAGCTCGCGCGCGTGCTCCGAAGTCGTCACCGGTTCGCCCCAATAGCCGACGACCTCGACGCCGTGGTCGGTCTCGCGAAGCTCATGCCAGTCGTCCAGCCCGCCGATGTTCGGGCCTGCGCATTCGTGAACGGCGACGATGCCATGAGCCGCGGTGGCGTCCAACGCGGCGAGCCGGGCATGGCGACGCTGCTGCGGCGTCAGCCGGTCACGGGCTGCTGCTCGCACGAGGTGGTGCGCATCGCTGCTAAGCGGTCGCTGCGGATCGAAGCCGGCCGCGTCGGCAAGGCCGGACGCGAGGTGGCGAAGCGCTGTGGACGCCGCCGCGGAGTGGACGTCGACGCGGGCCAGGTAGGCGGGCCGGTTCCCGACGACGGTGTCCACGTCGGCGGTGCTTGGCGCGGTGGCTTCCGGCCAGCGCGATTCGTCCCAGCCGTGTGCCCAGATCGGCCCATCGGGGTCGGCTGTGGCGTAGTCGGCGATGAGCTGCAGGCAGTGCCGCAGCGACTCGGCCGCGCGTAGATCCAACCCTGCGAGGGTCAGGCCGGTGGCGGTGAGATGGACGTGGCTGTCGACGAATGCGGGCGCGACGAATCCACCGTCGAGATCGATCAGCTGCGCGTCGGGAAACTGGGCGCGGCCGACGTCGTCGCTGCCGAGCCACGCGACGACGCCGTCGCGCACCGCAAGCGCGGTCGCGTCCGGCATGGCCGGGCTGTGCACCCGGCCGTTGA
>DATFCF010000373.1:0-2085 GCA_035253445.1 Mycobacterium sp. | reverse complement strand
CCGCCGCGATTGCGCGCACTCGCTCGCCCCAGTGCGCGAACGTCATCGTCGTGCCGTCCCCGACGGTGCGCAGCGCGATCGCATCCGGACTGCGCCTGAGGGTGGCTTGGAAGGCCTCGCACATCGTCGAAGCGGTAGAAGCGAATGTGGCCATGCTTCCTCCAGTGCTCACTTGATGCGAAGCCGCTTCATCAACTTGTAGGCGAGGCGCAGTACCGATGCGTTCCGTTCGGTGCTTATGCCGGGCGGAGGATCGAAGCCGATGACATGTTGGCTGCCGATGGTCTGCAGTTCGGTGTATTCGAGGATGCCGTGCTCCCCGTGGCGGCGGCCTTGGCCGGAGGCCTTCATCCCGCCCATCGGTGCGTCGTTGGATGCGTAGGCGGATCCGTACCCCTCATTGATATTCACCGTGCCGCAACGGATCTGCTCGGCAATATGGCGCCCGCGGCGAACATCACCGGTCCAGATGCTGGCATTAAGCCCGTATTCCGAGTCGTTGGCCAGCGCCACCGCCTCGGCGTCGTCGCGAAACTTGTATAGCGACACCACCGGTCCGAAGGTCTCCTCGCGGTACACCGTCATATCTGGCGTCACCCCTGCCAGCACAGTGGGCTCGTAAAAGTACGGACCGAGGTCGGGCCGCGCCCTTCCTCCGGTGAGGACGGTCGCGCCCTTGGCACGAGCATCCGTGACGTGTCGGGTCACCCGTTCGAGCACGCGAGGCAGTGTCAGCGTTCCGATGTCATAGTCGAACCCCGGACCGTTGCCCAGCTTCAGCTTGTCGGTGCCGGCCACGAACTTCGCAAGAAAGTCGTCGTACACTGACTCGGCGACGTAAATCCGTTCAGTGGAAAGGCACAGCTGGCCGGTTGTCGAGAAGCAAGCCCGCACACCGCCTTTCACTGCCTTGGTAAGATCGGCGTCTTCCAACACAAGCATCGGGTTCTTACCGCCGAGCTCCAGTGTGCATCCGATCAATCTCTTCGCGGCGAGGTCGGCGATCCGCCGGCCGGCGTTCGTCGATCCGGTGAAACAGACGTGGTCGGCATTTTCGACGAAGGGTTCACCGATATCGCCCGGCTCACCCACGACGACATTCCACACCCCGCCGGGCAGACCTGCCTGCGCGAGCAGCTCACGGGCATACAGCGCCGTAAGTGCTGTCTGGGTGTCCGGCTTGAGTACCACCGCATTGCCGGCGAGCAGCGCCGGTATCGCATCGCCGACACCCAGCGACAGTGGGTAGTTCCACGGCGAGATGATTCCGACGACACCCTTCGGTTGGCGCAGCTCGCGCACTTTGGTCGCGAACGGGATCGCGCCGGCGCGCTTGCGGGGCGCCAGGAACCTCGCCGCATGCCCACCGTAGTAGAGCGATACGCCGGCGATGTCGACGGTTTCCTCGAACGCACTGTTGCGTGACTTGCCCGTCTCGGCCTGAATCACGTCGATGAGCTCGCCGTTGGCGAGAATCAGATCATGTAGTGCGAGAAACGGTTTCGCACGTTCCCGGACCGTCAGGGCTGCCCAGTCGCGCTGCGACTGGCGGGCTCGTTCAAAAGCATGTACGACATCTTCAGGTGTCGACTGGCGCAGGGTCGTCAACCGTTTGCCTGTGGGCGGGTGGATCGTCGTGACTTCACTGCCCGTACCGCTCAGCTGATTGGCGAGGCGTTCGATCAAGGCGGTAGGGAGTGGGGTCATCGCGCCGGCGTCTCGGGGGTGAACGTGATCGGCATCGACTTGATGCCGTGAATGAAGTTTCCGGCAAGCATCACCGGCGTGCCGGTCCGGAAATCCGGGATCCGAGTGAGCAATTCACGGAACAGAGCGCGTAGCTGGGCGCGCGCGACCTGGCTGCCGAGACAGAAGTGGCTGCCGCCTCCGCCGAATCCAAGGTGTGGGTTCGGATTTCGCGACAAGTCGAACCGCTGCGGGTGCGCGAACACTGTCGTGTCCCAATTGCCGGATGGGTAGAACATGACGACCTGCTCACCGGCTTTGACGTCAACGTCCGCGAGCACGTAGTCCTGCACGCAGGTGCGCTTGAACGTCATCACCGGGGAGGCCCAGCGCACCATT
>DATFCF010000372.1:0-3708 GCA_035253445.1 Mycobacterium sp. | reverse complement strand
TAGGTGATGGAGCCGGTGATCCTGGCGTTCGGGGCCCGGGTGAGACCTGTGAGTGTCTGCGCGGTCACGCTTTTCCCGGAGCCGGATTCGCCGACGATGGCCAGGACTTCGCCCGCTGCGAGCTCGAACGAGACGCCGTCGACCGCCTGCACGACTCCGTCCTCCGTGGCGAATCCGACCCGGAGATCGCTGGCTCGCAGAAGGGCGCTCATGCGGGCGCCGCCTCTCCGAGCCGGATACGCGGGTCCAGGAGCGCGTACAGGATGTCGACGATGGTGTTGAACAGCACGATGAAGAACGCACCGAACATCGTGACCGCCATCAGCGGAGGCAGGTCGAGGCTGCGGATCGCTTCTCCGGCATACAATCCCACGCCGTCCAGGTTGTAGACGGTTTCGGTGAGGATCGCCCCGCCGCCGACCACCATCCCGAAATCGAGTCCGAACAACGTGATCACCGGGATCATCGAATTGCGCAACACGTGCCGGATCAGCACCTGACGCTCGCTGATCCCTTTGGCGCGCGCGGTGCGGACGTAGTCTTCGTTCATCGCGTCGAGCATGTTGGAGCGCAGCACCCGGCTGTAAAACCCGACGTAGAGCACCGCAAGCGTGAACCACGGCAGAATCAGGTGATATGCCCATTGGAACGGGTTCTCGGAAAGCGGCACGTAGCTGCTGGTCGGGAACAGCTGGACCTTGAAGGTCAGAAAGTACAGCAGGATCGCGGCCAGCCAGAAAACGGGCATCGAAATCCCGATCAGCGAAAGGATCGTCAGCGCGCGGTCGGTGAGCTTGCCGGCGTGTACGGCGCTCAGGTATCCGAACACGATGGCCAGCGTCATCCACACCACCGCGGCCCCGATGCACAACGAAAACGTCGCAGGCAGTCCTTCCCAGATCTGTTCGACGACGTTGCGGTCCTTCGCATACGACATCAGCTGACCGGTGAAGATCTGTTTCATCATCGTCAGGTATTGCACGGGCAGGGGTTGGTCGAGGCCGAGATCCGCACTCACCCTTGCGATCAGCGCCGGGTCGGCATTCTTGCCGGCGATCCGCGCCGCAGGATCCGAATTCGGGATCACGTTGAAGATCAGGAACACGATGACCGAGATCGCGAACAGCACAGCGACCATGCCGATCAAGCGCCGGGCGACGAAGCGGGCCATCGGCTAGTGCCCCAGCCTGATCTTCGCTCTGGGATCCAGAGCGTCTCGGAGGCCGTCGCCGAACACGTTGAGCGACAACACCGTTGCCACGATCATCAAGCCCGGCACGATGGTCAGATGTGGCGCCGTGTAGATCATCTGGTAGCCGTCGGCGATCATGGTGCCCCACGATGCGTTGGGCGGGCGAACCCCGGCGCCAAGAAACGACAACGCCGACTCGAGCAGCATGTTGTTGGCGATGTTGAGGGTGAAGAACACGATGATGGTCGAGACGATGTTGGGCAGCAACTCCGAGATCATGATCCGCAACGGGCCCATGCCCTGCGCGACGGCCGCCTCGACGAACTCCTTTTCCCGCAACGCGAGGATCTCCCCGCGGATCGGTCTGGCCATGTAGGGCACGTAAACGAACCCGATGATCAGGATCGGGATCCAGATCGAATCACCGGCGATCTCGATCAGGCCGAGCTTGAGGCCGCCGACCGACAGCGCGGTGCCCAGCGCGATGCCGAGCAGCAGCACAGGGAAGGCCCAGATCACGTCCAGAACGCGCGACAGCGTGGAGTCGATCCAGCCCCGGTAATAACCCGACAGCAGGCCGACAGCCACGGCCAGCACGGTGGTGACCGCGGCCGCCGCCATGCCGACATAGATGGACGTGCGCCCGCCGTACATCAGCCGCACCATCACGTCGCGCCCGTTCTGGTCGGCACCGAGCAGGTAGCGTCCGTGCAGTCCCGGCCCGATCGGTGTGCCGTCGGGCGCGACGACATCGGTTTCACGCCCGTCGATCAGCACCTTGTCGGTGATGTGGTTGTCGTTCGGTCCTGTGTGCGCCACGTGGTCGGCCCAGAGTGGTGCGGCAAAGCAGAACAGCACGATCATCACGAACAAGGCGCCACACAACAGCGCAACTTTGTTGCGCCGCAAGCGAAGCCACGCAAGGTACCAGGGGCTGCGGCCCCGGATCTGCGACGCCGGCACACCGGTCGGAAGGGGCGGCTCGCCGGGTGCCTCCAGCGCGCCGGTCGGGGCGACCATCTACTTCAGCGCAAAGGACGAGTAATCCTGGTTGAACAGCAGATGGTGATACGACCGGTCGAAGTCCATGCGTTCCGATAGGAACGTGGTGAACTGCTCATTGCCGTACGGTGCCCAAATCGCCTGCTCCATGTACGCCCGATCGAGGTCCGCATACTGCTGCTCGACACCGCCGTCGCCGATCAACTTCGTCAGCAGCTCGTCCATCTTGGCGTTGTTCGCTCCGATATTGGCGCGGGAGAAGTTGTTGCCGTTGGTCGGCAGGATGCTGTCGCCGTGCAGCAGCGGACGGAAGAAGTCATCCGGATGTGGGAAGTCCTGGAACCAATCGGCGAATCCGGTGTCCACATCGGGTGTGGACTGATTGCCGATCGTGGTCCAGTAGACGTCGCCCGCAATCACTTTGAGCGTCGCGTTAAAGCCCAACTGCGTGAGCAGGTCGTGATAGTACTCGCCGATCCGTTTCCGGTCGGGTTCGTCATCGGTCCACACCGTGATGTCTCGGTCTGCCGGATTAGCTTCGGCGATAAGCTGTTTCGCCTTGTTCATGTCCGGTCCCGGGTACAGCTTGTACTCCTGATAGCCCGGCATGCCCGGCGGCAAAATCTGCTGGGTCGGGTGCATGCGACCGCCGAAGATCCGGTTGAGTGCTTCCGGGTCGACCGCGTAGTTGATGGCCTGGCGCACCTTGAGGTCGTTGAACGGCGCCCGTTGGGTGTTCATGAAGAAGTAGTAGGTGTTGATCGAATCCTCCATCCGGAACCGATCGCCGTAGCGGCTCTTGATCTCCTGGAGCCGGTCCGACGGTGGTGGATCGATCATGAAGTCGACCTTGTTCTGCAGGATGTCGGTGACCTGAGCGCTCTGGTTCTTGTTCTCGATGAGCGTGATCTTGTCGACGCCCGCGTCGGCCACCTCAGTCGCGCCGGCGTCCTTCACCGTCTGGAAGTTCGGGTTGCGCTCCATCGTCAGCGTGCGGGGGGAATCGACGTTGCTGAACATGAATGGGCCGCTGGCGGGCGGTGGGTTGTTGGTCGCGTCCTTGTCCAGCGGTGTGCTGGGCGGGATGGGCGCGGCGAACATCAGACCGAGGATGTTCTCGAAGGTTCCGTTCGGCTCGGTCAGCGTGATGGTGATGTCGCCGGTGTTGTCGTCGGTCGTGATGCCGCTGATCGTCTGCGCCTTGCCTTCGGCGTAATCGCTGGCCCCGACGATCACGTCGTAGAACACCGAGCCGCCGGACTCCGCCTTGAACAGCCGCTGGATCGCGTAGGTGAAATCGGAAGCCTTGATCGGTGTTCCGTCCGAGTACTTCATGTTCGGCCGGAGCTTGAGTTTGTAAGTCTTGCCGTCCGGGGAGATCTCGGGCATGTCCTCGGCCAGGCCGGGAACCACCTGCGTGCCTTCCTTACCTTTCGCGTGTTTGTAGGTGAGCAGCGGGGTGTAGACGTTCCAGAGCACCTCCCACCCTTCGAGCGTGTACGACAGCTGCGGGT
>DATFCF010000371.1:0-19812 GCA_035253445.1 Mycobacterium sp. | reverse complement strand
CGGTCGCCCTCGTCGCCGAGCTGGCCGACGCCGAGGCGAGGGTGCTGCTGGCCCGCCGCTTCCACAACGATGCTGTCCGAGACACGCTGGCGCTGCGCGAGCGCCCGGCGGTGCGAATGCTGCGCCTGGGCGGAACTGCAGCACTGCCAACGTATTTCGAGATCGCCGAGCGCGGCGAGGCTTCGCCGGCCGGATTGGTGAGTCGCCGTATCTCGGCCCGGATCGTGCTGCTCGACGACTCCGGCTCGGTGCTGCTGTTCTGCGGCTCCGACCCGGCATTACCGAACGGCTCAGGTGGCCCGGCACCTCGTTGGTGGTTCACCGTCGGCGGCGCCGTGCAGCAGGGGGAGACGCTGCCGGAGGCGGCGGTGCGCGAGCTGGAGGAGGAAACGGGCCTGCGGGTCGACGCGGCCGACATGATCGGACCGGTGTGGCGGCGTGACGCAGTGATCGACTTCAACGCGTCGGTGATCCGCAGCGAGGAGATGTTCTTCGTCCACCGCACTCAGCGGTTCGAGCCGTCGACGGCCGGCCGCACGGGCCTCGAGCGGGCCTACATACACGGCCACCGCTGGTGCGATGCGACAATGATCCACGATCTGGTCGCCAACGGCGAAACGGTGTACCCCCTGCAGCTGGGTGAGCTGCTGAACGAAGCGAACGCACTGGCCGACGCGCGCGGCGGTGCACCACAGCGGCAGCTGCAATCGATCCGCTGAGGCTGCGGATTTAACACATTTGCCGCCACCTTTAGACTGGATCAGTAGCGATTTGGAGGAGATAGCAGTGGAAACCGCACCTGGAACGAACGGGTCGGTCACGAGCAGCCAGACCGGCACCGCGCGCGTCAAGCGTGGCATGGCCGAGATGCTCAAGGGTGGCGTGATCATGGACGTCGTCACGCCCGAGCAGGCCCGCATCGCCGAGGGCGCCGGCGCTGTGGCCGTCATGGCGCTGGAGCGGGTGCCCGCCGATATCCGCTCACAGGGCGGCGTGGCGCGGATGAGCGACCCGGACCTGATCGAGGGCATCATCAACGCGGTCACCATCCCGGTGATGGCCAAGGTCCGCATCGGGCACTTCGTTGAGGCGCAGATTTTGCAGGCACTCGGGGTCGACTACGTCGACGAGTCCGAGGTGCTCACGCCCGCCGACTACACCCACCACATCGACAAGTGGAAGTTCACTGTGCCGTTCGTGTGCGGTGCGACGAATCTGGGCGAGGCGCTGCGCCGCATCACCGAGGGCGCGGCGATGATCCGCTCCAAGGGTGAGGCCGGCACCGGTGACGTGTCCAACGCGACCACGCACATGCGCGTGATCGGCGGCGAGATCCGGCGGCTGACTTCGCTGTCCGAAGATGAATTGTTTGTCGCGGCAAAGGAATTGCAGGCGCCCTACGACTTGGTCGCCGAAGTGGCGCGGGCCGGGAAGCTGCCGGTGACGCTGTTCACCGCCGGCGGCATCGCCACCCCGGCTGACGCGGCGATGATGATGCAGCTGGGCGCCGAGGGCGTGTTCGTCGGCTCGGGCATCTTCAAGTCCGGCGATCCCGCGCAGCGGGCCGCCGCGATCGTCAAGGCCACCACTTTCTACGACGACCCCGACGTGCTGGCCAAGGTGTCGCGCGGGCTGGGCGAGGCCATGGTCGGCATCAACGTGGAGGACATCGCTGCCCCGCATCGGCTCGCCGAGCGCGGCTGGTAGAACGGATTCGATGAGCCGCTTGCGCGAAGAGCAAAGATAACTGCATGGCGATCGAAGAGATCCTCGATCTCGAGCAACTCGAGGTCAACATCTACCGCGGCAGTCTGTTCAGCGCCGAATCCAATGATTGGCAACGGACTTTCGGCGGCCATGTCGCAGGCCAGTCCCTGGTGTCGGCGGTGCGGACGGTCGATCCGCGATACCAGGTGCATTCGCTGCACGGGTATTTCCTGCGGCCAGGAGATGCCAAGGCGCCCACGGTGTTTATCGTCGAACGCCTCCGTGACGGCGGATCGTTCGCCACCCGTCGGGTCAATGCGATCCAGCACGGCGAAACCATCTTCTCGATGTCGGCGTCGTTTCAGACCGACCAGAGCGGCATCGAGCACCAGGATGCGATGCCGCAGGCGCCGCCGCCCGACGACTTACCCGGACTGCAGTCGATCAAGGCGTTCGAAGACGCGGGCTTTCGCATGTTCAACGAATGGGATGTCTGCGTCGTCCCAAGCGAACAGCTGGAACGCACGCCCGGCACGGCGTCCCAGCAGCGGGTGTGGTTCCGGCACCGCGATCCGTTGCCCGACGACCCGGTATTGCACATCTGCGCGCTGGCCTACATGAGCGATCTCACGCTGCTGGGCTCGGCGCAGGTGCACCACGAGGACGAACGCAAGCACCTGCAGATCGCGTCGCTGGACCACGCGATGTGGTTCATGCGGCCGTTCCGCGCGGATGAATGGCTGCTCTACGACCAGTCCTCGCCGTCGGCGTCAGGCGGGCGTTCACTGACTCAAGGCAAGATCTTCAACCGGTTCGGCGAGATGGTGGCGGCGGTCATGCAGGAGGGGCTGACCCGCTACACGCGCGACTTCGTGCCGGCACGCGAGTGAGCACGCCACGCGTCGGCGTGCTCGCGCTGCAGGGCGACACCCGCGAGCACCTGGCGGCCCTGCGCGAGGCCGGAGCCGACGCGATCACCGTGCGTCGCGTGGGTGAGCTCGAGTCCGTCGACGCGCTGGTCATCCCCGGTGGCGAGTCGACCACCATGAGCCACCTGCTACGCGAATTCGAATTGCTCGAGCCGCTGCGCGCCCGGCTGGCCGAGGGCATGCCTGCCTACGGGTCGTGCGCCGGGATGATCCTGCTGGCCACCGAGATTCTCGACGCCGGCGCAGTCGGCCGGGAGGCAATGCCGTTGAAGGGCATCGATATGACGGTGCGGCGCAACGCCTTTGGCCGCCAAGTTGACTCGTTCGAGGGCGACATCGCGTTTGCCGGACTGGATGGCCCGGTGCACGCGGTGTTCATCCGGGCGCCGTGGGTGGAGCGGGTCGGCCCCGACGTGCAGGTGCTGGGCCGAGCGGCGGACCATATCGTCGCCGTGCGGCAGGGCCAGATGCTGGCGACGGCCTTTCATCCGGAGATGACCGGCGATCGTCGCATCCACAAGCTATTCGTCGACCTGCTCTGAGCGATTTGTGGCGCCGCACCGGCGGTGGGCGCGGCTCACGCTCCACAAATCGCTGTTAGCGGATGGGTAGGCCGGTGACGGCGCGGCCGATGACGAGGCGTTGGATCTCGCTGGTGCCCTCGAAGATGGTGAAGATCTTGGCGTCTCGACGCATCCGCTCGACCGGGTAGTCCCGCGTGTAGCCGTTGCCGCCGAGGATCTGGACCGCCTCATCGGTTACGTGGACAGCCGTTTCGCTCGCGACCAGCTTGGCCATCGATCCCTCGGCGGCCTCGAAGGGCTTACCGTTGCGCGCCATCCAGCCCGCGCGCCAGACCAGCAGGCGGGCGGCGTCGACGCGCGCCTTCATATCCGCCAATTTGAATGCGATGGCCTGGAATTCGCCGATCTTGCGGCCGAACTGCTCGCGCTGACACGCGTAGTCCAGCGCGTATTCATAGGCCGCCCGGGCCACGCCGACGGCCATTGCGCCGACAGTTGGCCGGGTTCGCTCAAATGTCGCCATCGCGGCCTGCCCGGCGGCGCGCTTGCCCTCGCGCACGCGGCCGATACGTTCGTCGAACTTCTCTTTGCCGCCGACGATCAACCGGCCGGGAATGCGGACATCCTCGAGCACCACCTCCGCGGTGTGGGAGGCGCGGATGCCGTGCTTGAGGAACTTCTGGCCTTGCCGGAAGCCTGGTGTGTTCGGCGGGATGATGAACGTCGCCTGCCCGCGGGTGCCCAGATCGGGATGCACCGAGGCCACCACGATGTGCACATCGGAGATGCCGCCGTTGGTGGCCCATGTCTTCGTGCCGTTGAGCACCCACTCGTCGGTGGCTTCGTCGTATCGCGCCCTGGTGAGGATGGCGCCGACGTCCGATCCCGCGCCCGGTTCCGATGAGCAGAAGGACGCCACTTTGGGATCGTCGACCGTGCCGAACATCTGCGGTAGCCATTCGGCCAGCTGTTCGGGCGTGCCATTGGAGGCCAGCGACGCCGCGGCCAGGCCGGTGCCGAGGATCGACAGCGCGATTCCCGCGTCGCCCCAGAACATCTCCTCGAACACCACGAGCAGCCCCAAACCCGAAGGCTCAGCGGCTTGTTCGGCGAACAATTCGATGGAGTACAGCCCGACCTTTGCGGCTTCCTGAATGATCGGCCACGGGGTCTCTTCGCGTTCGTCCCACTCGGCCGCGGCGGGCCGGACGACATCGGCGGCGAACTCATGCACCCAGTCCCGGATGTGGATGAGGTCGGGGGAGAGTTCGAGTGAAAACGACATGGATGATTACCTTACTCTGGAGTAAGTTCGCTCCGAAAGGGCTGTGTCTGACCTAACAACGTTCGGCTGCTTTGCTCGTCGCGATGACCGACGATGAGGTGGTCCCCGCCGCGGCGACGAACCCGCAGCACTGCATCGAAAGCGAAATCGATGACGACCATGATCGAACTGGAACCACAACCGCGCATCGACACGCTGGTGCGACTGCCGGGAGGCGGCGAAGCGCGACGCACCGAATATGTCGGCACGGCGTGGTTTGACGGCAAGCCGTTCGTGTCGGGTCTGGCGCTGCACCGCTCGCCGCAAGCGCCTCGCGGGATCCGGCATGCGACGTTTGAGGCATCGTTCTTCGTCCCGGACAGCCTGCCGTACTCACGCGCCGCACTCGACGATGCGACGCTGAGTGCTTCGGTGGTGTTGCGTGCCGCCGGTGACTCAGGAGCGATCATCAACGCCGCCGCGGTGTTCACCGACGATCCGTCGGGCGCACCCACCCGGATCCAGGTGCATGTTCAGGCCCATATCGGCTGGCCGGCCGGCGTCGGCTATCGGGTTGTCGCGCTGACGCCGCCCGACGCCGTTCGGTAGGGCATAAACCTCCACGTAGACTCGTTAACCGGACTTTGCGTTAGAAGAAAGCGAGTAGTACCTGCATGAGCGGCCATTCCAAGTGGGCCACCACCAAGCACAAGAAGGCCGTCATCGACGCACGTCGCGGCAAGATGTTCGCCAAGTTGATCAAAAACGTCGAAGTTGCCGCGCGCGTCGGTGGCGGCGACCCGGCCGGCAACCCGACGCTTTACGACGCCATCCAGAAGGCCAAGAAGTCGTCGGTGCCCAACGACAACATCGAGCGGGCCCGCAAGCGGGGTAGCGGCGAGGAGGCCGGCGGCGCCGACTGGCAGAACATCACCTACGAGGGCTACGGGCCCAACGGTGTCGCGGTGCTGATCGAATGCCTGACCGACAACCGCAACCGCGCAGCGGGTGAGGTGCGGGTCGCGATGACCCGCAACGGCGGCAACATGGCCGACCCGGGCTCGGTGTCGTATCTGTTCTCCCGCAAGGGCGTCGTCACGCTCGAGAAGAACGGCCTCACCGAGGACGACGTGCTCACGGCGGTGCTCGAAGCGGGTGCCGAGGATGTCGACGATCTTGGTGACTCCTTCGAAATCATCTGTGAGCCTACCGATTTGGTCGCGGTGCGCACCGCACTGCAGGACGCGGGTATCGACTACGAGTCGGCCGAGGCCAGTTTCCAGCCGTCGGTGACCGTGCCCGTCGACCTCGACGGCGCGCGCAAGGTCTTCAAGCTGATCGACGCGCTCGAAGACAGCGACGACGTGCAAGACGTCTACACCAACATCGACATCCCCGACGACGTCGCCGCCATTCTCGACGAGGACTAGACGGTCAGGAACTCGCCGATCGCGCGGGCGGTCTGCTCCGGCTGGTCGATCATGACCAAGACGTACGCATCGTCGACGTGGCGCAGCTGACCGTTGGGAAGCAGTGCGGCGAGCCGGTCGCCGTGGCTGGCCGGCATCACGGGGTTGCGGCTCCATAGCACCAGCGCCGGGCCGTCGAAATCCGCCAACCGGTTCGTGGCCCGGATCAGGTCGGGGCCGTCGAACTTGGTTCGGCAGTACTTGACGAGGTCCCGGCGGATTTGCTTGTCGGCCAGGCCGGCCGCCAACCAGGTCTCGACAATGTCTTGCGGCACTGGCTTTTTGGCCATCTGACCGAACATCAGCCACTGCCGTCGCAGCCACCCGATCTTCAGTTGGCGCATGGCCAGCGAGACGGTCAGCGTATTCCGGCTGGCCAGCCACGCGACCTTGCCGGGAAATCCCGGTGGAAAGTTGTCGAACGCCTCCGACGGGCAGATCGCCAGCCGCGCAACGCGTTTATCGCGGCCGATGTCGGTGAGGAACAGCGCGCCGCCCCAGTCGCTGACGATCAGCGTCACGTCGGTCAGATCCAGCGCATCGAGGAAGTCGGCGACGATGTTGACCATTCCGGGCATCGTCAGGTCCGCGTCGTCGCGCATCGGGATGCGGTGACCGCCCAAGGGCAGGACGGGCAGCAGGTAGCGGAATCCCGGCGGCAGCAGAGGCAGCGTGAGGTTCCACTGCGCGTCGTTCATCAGCAGGCCGTGCAGCAGCACGACCGGCGGACCGCCGGGATCGCCTTCTTCGCGGTATTCGACGGTTCCTGCGGTGACGTCGACGGATTTCATGGCGACCCTTCCGCGGTTAGAACAATGATTCTAGAACGTATGCTCTAGTCTGTCGGCGGGAGGCAAGAATGGCAAGGTCCACCAGGGAATCGATCCTGACCGCCGCCGCCGAGCTGATGCGGCGCAAGGGCTACGCCGCGGTCGGCATGAAGGACGTCGCGCAGGCGTCGGGCGCCCCGATCGGATCGCTGTACCACCACTTCCGCGGCGGCAAGGTGCAGATCATGCGTGAAGCGCTGATCAACGCGGGCCACGCGTATGCCCTGCTCATCCCGTCCATCGTCGATGAATACTCGGATCTGGGGGAGGCCATCGACGGCGTCTTCAAACAGGCCGCCGAGGACATGGCCGCCACCGGCTTCGCCAACATGTGCCCGGTCGCCAGCGTCGCCGCCGAGATCGCGGACACCGTCGAGGAACTGCGGGAAACCTCGGCCGGCGTGTTCACCAATTGGGTCGACGGCGGCACCGCCTACTTCCATGCGCGCGGGCTCGACGAGACGCGCGCCCGAGAGGTGACACTCGCGCTCATCGGCGCCCTGGAGGGTGCGTTCGTCCTCGCGCGAACGCTGCGAAGCGCCGAGCCGTTGCTGGCCGCGGGGCGGGTCCTGGCCCCGCCGTATCGCGGCGTCGAGTTGGTCAGCAAAATGTCGGCATGGCATTGACGCGTGACCCGAACGGCACGGTGTGGACAGTGAGCCGCCGGTGGTGGCCCTTTCCCGGCGATGCTCTCGATCTCACGTTCGGCTGGTTCGAGCTGATTCTCGGCGCGCTGTTCGCCGTGTTGTGGCCGTTCTGGTTACTGGCGAAGTTCTGTGGCGCGCGGTGGGTGATCACCGTCGAGCGCGACGGGCATCAGGTGGGCCGGGAGCTGGTGCGCGGCTGGGGTGAGTCGCAGCGGCGCATCAACGAGCTCGCGCTCGAGGTGTCGTCCGGGGGCCGCAGCGGGCATTTCGCAATCTAGCGTGGCTCACGTGCAGATCCGCCGGGCAACCGCAGGCGACGGCGACAGGCGGTTCTACATCAGGCACGGCTTTACCGCCGAAGACTCCAGGTGGATGAGCCTCGGGCTTCGGATGCGCCAACCTGCGTGTCTTTAACGCCCGCTGTCCGCCCACCGCGATACTGTCGAACAGGTGTTCACAGGAGGGCTGTCGTGCGCGTGATGGGAGTCGACCCCGGGTTGACGCGCTGCGGCCTGTCCGTCATCGAGAGCGGGAAGGGCCGCCAGGTCATCGCGCTGGACGTCGACGTGGTCCGCACTCCAGCCGGCGAGCCGCTGCACCGCAGGCTGCTCACCATCAGCAATGCCGTCGAGTATTGGATGGACACTCACAAGCCCGACGTGATCGCGATCGAGCGGGTGTTCTCCCAGCAGAACGTGTCGACGGTGATGGGCACCGCGCAGGCCGGCGGCGTCGTTGCGCTCGCCGCGGCCAAGCGCGACATCGACGTCCACTTCCACACGCCCAGCGAGGTCAAGGCCGCCGTCACCGGCAACGGCAACGCAGACAAGGCGCAGGTTACCGCCATGGTCACCAGAATCCTTGCCTTGCAGACGAAACCAACACCGGCCGACGCGGCCGACGCGCTGGCGCTGGCGATCTGCCACTGCTGGCGTGCTCCGATGATCGCGCGGATGGCGGCAGCGGAGGCGCTGGCCGCCGAGCAACAACGAAAGTACAAGGCGACGTTGAAGGCTAAGGCAAAGGCGGCACGATGATCGCATCCGTTCGCGGCGAGGTCCTCGACATCGCCCTCGACCACGTCGTCATCGAGGCCGCAGGTGTCGGCTACAAGGTGATGGCGACCCCGTCGACGCTGGCCACCCTGCGCCGAGGCAGCGAGGCGCGGCTGATCATCGCGATGATCGTGCGCGAGGACTCGATGACGCTGTACGGCTTTCCCGACTCAGACGCGCGTGATCTGTTCCTCACGTTGCTCGGCGTCTCCGGCGTCGGGCCGAAGATCGCGCTGGCCACCCTGGCGGTGTACGACGCGCCGACCCTGCGGTGCGCCCTGGCCGACGGTGACGTCACCGCACTGACCCGGGTGCCAGGCATCGGTAAGCGCGGCGCCGAAAGAATGGTGCTAGAACTGCGCGACAAGATCGGGCCGGTGACCCCGTCGGGTGCCGTGGCGTTGAACGGCCATGCGGTGCGCACCCCCGTCGTGGAAGCGCTTGTCGGGCTTGGTTTTGCGGTCAAGCAAGCTGAAGAGGCCACCGACAAGGTGCTCGCCAACGAGCCCGAAGCGACTCAATCAACCGCGCTGCGTGCGGCGCTGTCCATGCTGGGTAAAAAATGAGCCGTTTCGACGACGACGAGTCCGAGGACACTTCCGATCGGGAAGTTTCCGCAGCGCTAACGGTCGGCGAGGGCGACATCGACGCCAGTCTGCGGCCACGGTCGCTGGGCGAGTTCATCGGCCAGCCGCGGGTGCGCGAACAACTGCAACTGGTCATCGAGGGCGCCAAAAATCGCGGCGGCACACCGGATCACATCCTGCTGTCCGGTCCGCCAGGGTTGGGCAAGACGTCGCTGGCGATGATCATCGCCGCCGAACTGGGCACGTCGCTGCGGGTCACGTCCGGCCCCGCGCTGGAACGCGCCGGCGACCTGGCCGCGATGCTGTCCAATCTTGTCGAACACGACGTGTTGTTCATCGACGAGATCCATCGCATCGCCCGGCCCGCCGAAGAGATGCTGTATCTGGCGATGGAAGACTTCCGCGTCGACGTCGTCGTCGGGAAAGGCCCTGGGGCGACGTCGATTCCACTCGAGGTCGCGCCCTTCACGCTTGTCGGCGCGACCACCCGGTCCGGCGCACTGACCGGCCCGCTGCGCGACCGGTTCGGGTTCACCGCGCACATGGACTTCTATGAGCCGGCGGAGCTGGAGCGGGTGCTGACGCGTTCGGCGGGCATCCTCGGAATCGAACTGGGCGTCGACGCCGGTGCCGAGATCGCCCGCCGATCTCGTGGCACGCCGCGCATCGCCAACCGCCTGCTGCGCCGGGTCCGTGACTACGCCGAGGTGCGCGCCGACGGGGTGATCACCCGCGACATCGCCAAGTCCGCGTTGGCGGTCTACGACGTCGACGAACTCGGGCTCGACCGCCTCGATCGCGCCGTATTGTCCGCGCTCACCCGCAGTTTCGGCGGCGGCCCTGTCGGGGTCTCGACGCTGGCCGTCGCGGTCGGGGAGGAAGCCACCACGGTGGAGGAGGTGTGCGAACCGTTCCTGGTGCGGGCCGGAATGCTCGCGCGCACGCCGCGCGGTCGCGTCGCCACCGCCCAGGCGTGGACGCATCTCGGGATGAGCCCGCCCAGCGGAGTCAGCGGCCTGGGTCAGGTCGGCCTGTTCGACTAGTCAGGAGGACTCGAATGGAAAGCGTGGACGCGTAATGGTCACGGCTGGCTTGATTTTCGCCGGTCTCGCCGCAGTCTTGCATGTCTACATCTGGGTGATGGAATCGCTGACCTGGACATCGCCGCGCACCCGCGCCACTTTCGGCATCACGGAAGAGGAAGCGCTGGCCACCAAGGAGCTGGCCTTCAATCAGGGCTTCTACAACCTGTTTCTGGCGATCATCACGGTCACCGGAATCGTGATCGGTGCCGGAATCGGCCTTGCCCTGATCTTCGCGGGCACCGGGTCGATGTTGGCCGCGGCGGTCGTGCTCCTCGCGTCGTCGCCCGACAAGGCGCGCGCGGCAATCACGCAGGGAATCTTCCCGCTGATTGCGGTAGTGCTCCTCGCGGTGAGTTTGGTCGCTTAACGGATCGCGGGCACCGCATCGTCTGCCGGCCGTCGACCCGCGAGGACCTCGATGTGGCGCGCAGAATGCGCGCGCCGTCGCTGTCGAGCCGCATGCCGCCACCCTAAAACAGGGCCATCGGAGGTTACGCGGACGTCGGTGTGGGTACTCCGCCGGTGACCGAGGAGGCATCATGACTGACACGCGTGTACATACCCATGGCGGCAGGCTGCAGATGCCACGCAGCCGTGGCGCAGCCAGCGGTTTTCTGTTGATTCTCCTGGGCGTTTGGGGAGCGCTCATCCCGTTCGTAGGACCGTACTTCGACTTCGCATTCACCCCCGATCAAGAGTGGACATGGACCACCGCACGAGGGTGGCTGGAGGTGCTACCAGGTGCCGCCACCGTGCTAGGCGGTCTGCTGTTGCTCAGCTCGCGTAACCGCGCGACCGCGATGTTCGGCGGCTGGCTCACTGTGGTCGCAGGCGCGTGGTTCGTCATCGGGCGGGCGCTGGCCGGGCCGTTGGGCATCGGGAATCCGGGCGCTCCGGTCGCGGCCACCGAGACCAAGCGGGTGTGGTTGGAGTTGACGTACTTCTACGGCCTGGGCGCGCTGATCGTCTTCCTTGGCGCTCTCGCGCTGGGACGGCTGTCGATTCGTAGCGCGCGGGATATCGAGTGGGCTCAACGTCCGGTCGCAGCGACTGCGCAACCGCAACCGGCGCCGATGACCGACACCACGACGGAGATGCAGCCGGCGACGCCCGCCGCAGAGCACCAGCATCGTAGCTGGCGCAACATGTTCCGCGGCAGCGGCAGCGGCAGCGGCGGCCATCGGCTGGCGCACCGCTAACCCCTGAGCCAGGATTCCCGGCCGCGTAGAACCGACATTCAGCGGCCGGGAATTCTGTTGTGCTAGGCACGGGGGGCCAGTGCAGGACATGCGTTGTCCAGGAACGTGATATCGCCCGTGATATCAACCTTGGCAGAGAACTCATGTTCAGCGAGGCGGCGTTGTGGCACCGCTACCCCTACTCCGGACGACGTTCCTCGCCTCATCGACCGTGACCGGATCGTGCGACTTGTCACCGATTTCTGGGCCGCGGCGGTACCGAAACGCTAGCCGGTATACGCCATTACGTGCTTGATGCGGGTGTAGTCCTCGAACCCGTACATCGACAGATCCTTACCGTGGCCCGACGACTTGAAGCCGCCGTGCGGCATCTCGGCGACCAGCGGGATGTGCGTGTTGATCCACACACAGCCGAAGTCCAGTGCGGCCGAGACCCGCAACGCGCGCGACACGTCGCGGGTCCACACCGATGACGCCAGCCCGTACTCGGTGCCGTTCGCCCACGCGATCGCCTCGTCCTCGTCGGCGAACGACTGCACGGTGATCACCGGTCCGAAGATCTCCTCCTGCACCAGCCGGTCATCCTGCATCAGGCCGCCGATGACCGTCGGCTCGACGTAGAAACCCTTGTCGCCCTGGCGTTGTCCACCGATCGCGACCTTCGCATGCGACGGCACGTCGGAGAAGAACGACAACACCCTTTCCATCTGGTTGACGTTATTCACCGGCGGCACCCACGCGTCCTCGTCATCGGCGGCCTTGCCGTACGTCGTCGTCGCATCGCGGGCCTGCTCGGCCAACGCGTCGGTCAGATCGCCGGCCACCTTCGCCGTGGCCAGCACGCGGGTCGCCGCGGTGCAGTCCTGTCCGGCGTTGAAGTAACCCGCCGTCGCGATGCCCTCCGCCGCCGACGCGATGTCGCTGTCGTCGAACACGATCACCGGCGCCTTGCCGCCGAGCTCCAGGTGCGTGCGCTTGAGGTGGCCGCCCGCGCTGACCGCCACCGCACGTCCCGCGGCGACCGAACCGGTGATCGACACCATCTCCGGGGTGGGATGAGCGACGACTGCAGCGCCCGTATTTCGGTCCCCGCAAACGACATTCAGCACGCCCGGTGGGAAATGCTTGGCGGCGATCTCGGCGAGCATCACGGTGGAAACCGGGGTGGTGTCGCTGGGCTTGATGACGACCGTGTTTCCCGCGGCGATGGCGGGACAGAACTTCCAGATCGCCATCATCATCGGGTAATTCCACGGCGCCACCTGCCCAATCACGCCGACAGGTTCGCGGCGGATCCAAGAGGTGTGGTTCTCCATGTATTCGCCGGCGGACCTGCCCTCCAAAAGCCTTGCCGCACCGGCGAAGAACCGGATCTGATCCACCATCGGCGGGATCTCTTCGGCCATCGTCACGTGGTTCGGCTTGCCGGTGTTGCGGCCCTCGGCCTTGACCAGTTCTTCCGCGTTCTTCTCGACGTCGTCGGCGAACGCCAGCAGCGCCTTCTGCCGGTGCGACGGCGTGGTGCGCTTCCAATCCGCGAACGCCTTTGATGCGGCGCCGTAGGCGTTGTCGATGTCGGCTTCGTTGGAGACCGGCGCGCTGCCGTACTTCTCACCGGTGGTGGGGTCGACGAGCGGCATGGTGGCGCCGCTGACCGAGTCGACGAGTTCGCCGCCGACGAAATTGCGAACAGTGGTCATGCGTGAATTCCTTTCATCACAGGTCTGCGAGGACGAGGGCGAGCACGTCGAGACCTTCGACGAGAAGGTCGTCGCTGATGGCCAATGGCGGCAGGAACCGCAGCACGTTGCCAAATGTCCCGCAGGACAACACGATTACACCGGCAGCGTGCGCGCCCGCGCACAGCGCCTTGGTCAGCTCGGCGTCGGGCTCGATGGTGCCCGGCTTGATCAATTCCATCGCGATCATCGCGCCGCGCCCGCGCACGTCGCCGATGCGGTCGTCTTCGGCCTGCAGCCGCCCGAGCCGGTCCTTCATCAGTGTTTCGATCTGACGCGCCCGCTCCACGAGGCCGTCGGCCTCGATCGTTTCGATGGTGGCCAGCGCCGCCGCACATGCGACAGGGTTGCCGCCGTAGGTTCCGCCCAGCCCGCTCACGTGCGGGGCGTCCATGATGTCCGCGCGGCCGGTGACCGCCGACAGCGGCAGCCCGTCGGCGATGCCCTTGGCGGTGACGATGAGGTCCGGCTCGATGCCTTCGTGTTCGCACGCGAACATCGCGCCGGTGCGGGCGAATCCCGTCTGCACCTCATCGGCGATGAACACCACGTCGTTCTCACGGCACCAGGTCAGCAGCGCCGGCAGGAAGCCGTCGGCCGGAACAATGAACCCGCCCTCGCCCTGGATCGGCTCGATGATGACTGCGGCCAGGTTGTCCGCGCCTACCTGCTTGTCCATCACGCTGATCGCCCGGTTGGCCGCCAACTCACCGTCGGTGGCCAATTCCTTGCCGAACTCGGCGTCGCGGAACGGATACGACAGCGGCGCACGGTAGATCTCGGGCGCGAACGGGCCGAAGCCGTGTTTGTAGGGCATCGACTTGGCGGTCAGCGCCATGGTCAGGTTGGTGCGGCCGTGGTAGGCGTGGTCGAACGACACCACCGCCTGCTTGCGCGTATACGACCGGGCGATCTTGATGGCGTTCTCCACCGCTTCCGAGCCCGAGTTGAACAGTGCCGAGCGCTTTTCGCCGCTGCCAGGGGTGAGCCGGTTGAGCTGTTCGGCGACCGCGACATAGCCCTCGTACGGCGTGATCATGAAGCAGGTGTGGGTGAAGTTGGCCACCTGGTCGGCCACCGCGTCGACGACGCGCGGCGACGCGTTACCGATGGTCGTGACCGCAATGCCCGAGCCCAGATCGATCAATCGGTTGCCGTCGACGTCCTCGACGATCCCGCCGAACGCCCGGGCGGCGTAGACGGGCATGGTGTTGCCGACGGCGCGTGACACGGCGGCGCTCTTGCGGTCGATCAGTGCCTGCGACCGGGGGCCGGGAATCGTGGTGGCGAGATAGCGGCTTTGCTCGAGGGTGCTCAACGTTCGCCTCCTGACGACAGATGGATTCGACGAATGCCGCGTCGCGGTTCGAGCCTAGTCGGAGACGCACCGATCCGATCGAAAACCCCGGCAGATTCTGCTGGATCACGGGCCGGAACGGACTGCCGCAACGGATTTCGTTGCGCGCGGTTTGTCGCGGTCGTTAACGGGAAACCGCATCAGGTCGAATATCGACACCCGTTCCCGGAGGTCGTCATGGCCGGCAGCACCGAAGCTGAGCCCAACGTCAAGCCCGACGCCGAGGTCTATCCCTTGGGGAAGAGTCGCCCGCCACTCGGCGTCGGCGACCTGCCCGAGCCCGAGGAAGTGTTCAAAGTGCGTGGCCGGCTCGGGCCGTGGCAGATCATCCAGTTCGTGATCGGGCCCAGCCTGATCGCACTCGGCATCTCCGTCGGCAGTGGGGAGTGGCTGCTCGGCCCACAGGCCGTCGGCACGTTCGGGTTTGTCGGCGTCGGCTGGGTGATCACCATCTCCGCGGTGTTGCAGACCTTCTACAACGTCGAGGTGTCCCGGTATGTCGTCGCGACGGGCGAGGTTCCGGTGGTCGGTTGGGGCCGGGTGCCGCCCGGCTGGGTGCTGTGGATTCCGTTCGCGCTCATCGTGTTCTACTGCGCGTTCCTGTTCGGCGGTTGGGCGGCGGGCGCAGGCCAGGGCCTGTTCGCGTTGATCACCGGACGGGTGCACCAGCCTGACGAGATCGAGTACACGAGGCTGCTGGCCATCGGGCTGCTGTTCGTGATCTTCCTGATCGCCGTGTTCGCCCGCAAAATCTCTCGGGCGCTGCAGCTGAGCAATTGGATCATGGTCGGTTTCATCCTGCTGACCCTGCTGATCGTCAACCTTGCGATCGTGCCGTGGTCGGTGTGGTGGGAGGGGATCCGCGGTCTCGTCACCCCGGCCGCGCCGCCGTCGGGCATCACCGCGACACAGCTCGGCGCCCTTGCCGGATTCACCGCGCTGGCGTCGGGCCTGAACTGGTTTGCGATGAACCACTATCGGGACCACGGCTACGGCATGGGGCACCGAGTCGGCTACATCTCCGGCATGCGCGGTGAGCGTCAGGAGCTGCTCCCGGTCGGCGTGACCTTCCGGGATACGCCTGAGAACACGGCGCGGTGGCGGCGCTGGTATCGGCTACTGGTGATCGACCAGTGGCTGGTGTTCTTCGGCGGGGCCATGCTCGGCATGCTGCTGCCAACGGTGCTGATGGCCCATGTGGTCGCCACCAGCGGCGAAAAGCCGACGACGGCCAACGTGCCGACCTTCACCGCGTCGCAGCTCGGCGAGCAGTACGGGTCGTGGATGTTCTACCTGATGCTGGCCGTCGGTGTGCTCGTGCTGTTCTCCACCCAGCTGGGCATCTTCGAGGCGCTGGTGCGCAACTTCACCGACTCGGTACACGCGACGAGCCCACGGATGCGCCGGCTGCTCGAGGGCGATCCGCGAAAGTTCTACTACCCATACATGCTGCTGGTACTCGTGGTCATCGCCGTCGCGCTGCACCTCGCGGTGCCGGTGCAATTGGTGCAGAACTCAGCCAACATCTCGAACTTCGGCGCGCTGATCTTCCCGTTCATGCTGATGTATCTGAACTCCCGGCTGCCTCGCGCCGCCCGGCCGCGGCCATGGCATTACGTGCTGCTCGTGCTCAACACGTTGTTTTTCGGGTTCTTCTTCGTCAACTGGGTCTACTCGCTCATCACCGGCGACCCGTTGGTGAGCTTCTGAGATGCCGATCAGCCGCGGCCGTGATGGCAGACCGCCTTGCAGCATTCAAATCGGGAACGTTGAGGCCGGTGACCAAGCACCTAGCGACGCTAACAGCAGGTCGCGGACGACCGGGGGCTCGGCCGCCGATGGCGACAATGGCACACTGGTCAACGACGAGGCCCCGTGACTTGCCGTTCCGGGAGCTGTGACCGCAAGACCGACACGAAAGACAGTTGTTGCCATGGATCTGGTCGTCTTCCTACCGCTGCTCATCATCTTGGGCGCGTTCATGTTCTTCGCGTCGCGACGCCAGAAGAAAGCCATGCAGGCCACCATCGACCTGCACAATTCACTGACCATCGGGGACCGGGTGCACACCACGTCGGGCCTGCAGGGCACCATCACCGGCATCACCGACGACAACGTGAACCTGGAGATCGCTCCCGGCGTCGTCACCACCTGGATGAAGCTGGCGGTGCGTGACCGCGTCGTCGACGATGTCGACGACGACGACGAAGACACCGATTACGAGGCTCAGGAATCGACGGGAACCGAGATCACCGAGAGCCCGAACACCAAGGACTGACGGCTGACCACTCAGCACGAGCACGTACCCTTTGCGGTGCTGACGAACTGATCTCGAAGGAGTCCCTGACAACGTGGCATCGTCTTCGCCGCCGGTGCACCCTGCCCGCTACCTGGCGTTCTTCCTGGTGCTGCTTGTCGGCGTCTACCTATTGGTATTCCTGACCGGCAACAAGCAGGCCGAGCCCAAGCTCGGTATCGATCTGCAGGGCGGCACTCGGGTGACCCTCACCGCTCGCACCCCCGACGGGTCGCCACCCACCCGCGAGGCGCTGGATCAGGCCCAGCAGATCATCAACGACCGCGTGAACGGGCTTGGTGTATCCGGGTCGGAAGTCATCATCGACGGCAACAACTTGGTGATCACGGTGCCCGGCAACGACAGCAGCGAGGCCCGCAACCTGGGCCAAACCGCGCGGCTGTACATCCGTCCCGTCATTCACGTCGACATGGCGCAGGGGCCGCAGCAACCGACCGAGGGTGCGCAGGGTGCGCCACCGGGCGCGCCGCCGATGGTTCCAGGGGCACCCCCGGGCATGCCGCCGATCGCTCCGGCAGAGCCGGGAGCTCCCGTCGCACCGCCTGCGCCTGAAGGGCAGGCACCCGCGGAGACACCGGCGCCCCAACCGCGCCCCTATCCGCAGGAGCCGCCGCCCACGCCGGCCCCGCCGCCCACGCCCACACCCCGGGTTCCGGCACCGCCACCGGGCACGCCCGGCACGCCGATCAACACACCGCCGCCGCCATCGGACAAGGATGTGCCGCTCTCTCAGCGCATCGCCGAGGAGAAGCAGATCAGGCAGAGCACCGACCAGCAGATCCAGGTCCTGGCGTTCCAGATCATGCAGAAAACCGGCTGTGCCGAGGAGGACGTGCTCGCCGGCAACGACGACCCGAACCTGCCGCTCATCACCTGCTCGACCGACGGTAAGCAGGTGTACCTGCTGGACAAGTCGATCATCAACGGCGAGCAGATCGAGAACGCCTCCTCGGGGCTGGATCAGCAGCGCGGCGAGTACGTCGTCGACGTCGAGTTCAAGAGCGACGCCTCTAAGATCTGGGCGGATTTCACCGCAGCCAACGTCGGCACCCAGACCGCGTTCGTGTTGGACTCGAAGGTCGTCAGCGCCCCTGAGATCCAGGAGGCCATCCCTGGCGGGCGCACCCAGATCACCGGCCAGTTCACCGAAGCTACGGCACGCGAACTGGCCAATGTGCTCAAGTACGGTTCGCTGCCGCTGTCGTTCGAGTCCTCGGAGGCCGAAACAGTTTCCGCCACACTAGGTTTGTCATCGCTTCGGGCGGGTTTGATCGCCGGTGCGGTCGGTCTGGCGCTGGTGTTGCTGTATTCACTGCTCTATTACCGTGTGCTCGGGTTGCTGATCGCACTGTCGTTGGTCGCTTCTGGCGCAATGGTTTTCGCGATACTGGTGCTGCTCGGCAGATACATCAACTACACGCTGGATCTCGCCGGCATCGCCGGTCTGATCATCGGTATCGGTATGACCGCCGACTCGTTCGTGGTGTTCTTCGAACGCATCAAAGACGAGATACGCGAAGGGCGTTCGTTCCGATCGGCCGTCCCGCGTGGCTGGGGCAGGGCGCGCAAGACCATTCTGTCCGGCAACGCGGTTACCTTCCTGGCGGCCGTGGTGCTGTACGCGCTGGCGGTCGGCCAGGTGAAGGGTTTCGCGTTCACACTGGGACTCACCACGATTCTGGATGTCGTCGTGGTGTTCCTGGTGACCTGGCCGCTGGCGTATTTGGCCTCGAAGTCCCCGACGATGGCGAAGCCGGCGCTCAACGGGCTCGGTGCAGTTCAGCAGATCGCGCGGGAACGCCGCGCGGCCGCGCACGCGACGGGACGGGGATAGTCAGATGGCTAAGCACTCACCCGACGTGACCGAGTCGAGCGCCGTCGAAGCGCAAGATCTCGAATCCTCGGCAGCCGAAGCCCCCCGTCACGGCTTCTTTGTTCGGCTCTACACCGGCACCGGTGCTTTCGAAGTCGTTGGGCGCCGCAAGTTTTGGTATTCGCTCAGCGGCTTGATCGTCGCGGTAGCGATCGCGAGCATCCTGATCCGCGGGTTCACGTTCGGCATCGATTTCGAGGGCGGCACCAAGGTGTCGATGCCGGTCGCCGGCGCGCAAGGCACGGTCAGCACCGAGCAGGTCGAAGCCGTGTTCAGTAAGACGCTCGGTAAGCCACCGGAATCGGTGGTGATCGTCGGCAGCGGCGACTCGGCCACGGCCCAGATTCGGTCCGAGACGCTGACCAACGAAGAGACCGAACAACTGCGCACGGCACTGTTCGACGCATTCGCGCCCAAGGGCGGCGACGGCCAGCCCAGCAAGCAGGCGATCAGCGACTCGGCGGTGTCCGAGACGTGGGGCGGTCAGATCACCCAGAAGGCGCTCATCGCGCTGGTGGTGTTCCTGGCATTGGCGGCCATCTACATCACGGTGCGCTACGAGCGGTATATGGCGCTCTCTGCGTTGGCGACTCTCGTATTCGACTTGGTCACCACGGCGGGCGTGTACTCCCTTGTCGGGTTCGAAGTCACGCCGGCGACAGTGATCGGCCTGCTGACGATCCTCGGGTTTTCGCTGTACGACACCATCGTCGTGTTCGACAAGGTCGAGGAGAACACCGACGGTTTCGAACACACCACGCGGCGGACATTCGCCGAGCAGGCCAACCTGGCGATCAACCAGACCTTCATGCGGTCGATCAACACCAGCCTGATCTCGGTGCTGCCGATCGTCGCGCTGATGGTGATCGCGGTCTGGCTGCTCGGCGTCGGGACTCTGATGGACCTCGCGCTCGTCCAGCTGGTCGGCGTGATCGTCGGCACCTACTCGTCGATCTTCTTCGCCACCCCGCTGCTGGTCACCCTTCGCGAACGCACCGACAAGGTGCGCGCCCACACGCGACGGGTGCTCAACCGCCGCAAACCGGCTGCCACGAAGACCGCCGAACCCACAGAGGACGCCGAGCCCGAGGCGGTCGGCGCCGCCTCGCGTGTCAGCACACCAGCGCCCGTGCCCGCCGACAAGCCCGCGCCCGGCGCGCGGCCGGTCCGGCCGACGAGCAGCAAGACTGGACGACCGTCGGGTAAGCGGAACACCCGGCGGCGGTAGGT
>DATFCF010000370.1:0-11847 GCA_035253445.1 Mycobacterium sp. | reverse complement strand
CCGTCGTCGACGTCGTCCGCGCAAGGCCGCGGCCGCCAGCACCAGCTAGCGAGGCTCCCGCCACCCGATGGTCAAACCCGAACGCCGTACCCGGGCCGACGTGGTGGCGGCAATGGCGATCGTCGTGGTGGTCGCTGTGGTCGCCGCGCTGATTTGGTGGACCAGCGACGCACGGGCCACCAACAGCAGGCCCGCCGCGACACCCGTGCCCAACCTGACACCGGCCAAGGTGCTTCCGACGACGCTGCGCGAGCTGTGGACGGCGCCCAGCGCCAAGACCACGTCGCCGCTTGTGGTGGCCGGTGCAGTCTTGACCGGCAATGGCCGTGCCGTCGACGGCCGCGATCCGGCCACCGGCGACTCGCTGTGGAGCTACGCGCGCGACCTCGACCTGTGCGGTGTGACCTGGGTGTACCACTACGCGGTCGCGGTCTACCCCGACGTTCGAGGCTGCGGGCAGGTCAGCACGATCGACTCCAAGACCGGCCGGCGTGGCCCCAGCCGCACCGCATACGCCGATCCCGAGGTGACGCTGTCGTCCGACGGCACCACCGTGCTCTCGGCCGGTGACAGCCGGCTGGAGATGTGGCGCTCGGACATGGTCAGGATGTTGTCCTACGGCTCGATCGACGCGCGCATCAAGCCGGGCACCCCCGCCTCGCCGGTGTGCCGGCTGGTGTCGACGGCGGCCAGCTCCACCGCGGTGTCAGTGCTGGAGTCCTGCCCGGGCCAGGCGGATCTGCGGCTGACGCTGCTGCGGCCGTCGGACGAGGAAGACACCCCCGAGCTGAAATACGTGGCGCAGCCGGGCGTCACCGACGAGTCGGGTGCGCGGGTGATCGCTGTCTCGGAAACCACGACCGCGATCTACGTGCCGACACCGAAGCCGATGGTGAACATCGTCGACGAAACCGGTGCCACAGTGGCGAGCACGCTGCTGACCAAGCCCCCGTCGGCCAACGCGACGATGTCGCGGGCGGGGGATCTGATCACCTGGTGGACCGGCGAGGACGTAATGGTGTTCTCCGCCAACGGACTTCGCTACAAGTACACGGTCACCCCTGCGGGCCGAAACGTTCCGCTGGGCCCAGCCACGGTGATGGCCGGGCTGCTGGTTGTTCCCGTCACCGACGGCTACGACGTCTTCGACCCGGACAGCGGCAAGGGCGAACGCCACATTCCGTTGACACGCCCGCCCAGTTCCGAACCGGTGGTGCCTGCGGTGGCGGGGTCGACGCTTCTCGAACAGCGCGGTGACACGCTCGTCGCGCTGGGTTAGGTGCGACTTGTGTGCGTTCCGTCGCAGTGAGCACAACAAAACGCACACAAACCACTAGAGGTCGGGCGTGTACGTCGCCAGCGCCTTGCCGTTCGTCCAGTGCTTCAGCAACGCGGTCGCCAGTTCCCGGTACGCGTGCGCGCCCTTGTTCTTGCGGCTGGCCAGCACCGACGCGCCCGACGCGGTGGCCTCGGCGAAGCGCACGGTGCGCGGGATCGGCGGCGCCAGCACCGGCAGGTCGTAGCGGTCGGCCACATCCAGCAGCACGTCGCGGCTGTGCGTGGTGCGCGAGTCGTACAACGTGGGCAATGCCCCCAGCAGTTTCAGGTCGGCGTTGGTGATCTGCTGGACGTCGGTGATCGTGCGCAGAAACTGACCGACGCCGCGGTGCGCCAACGTTTCACACTGCAGCGGCACGATCACGTCGTCGGCGGCGGTCAACCCGTTGAGGGTGAGCACGCCGAGCGACGGCGGGCAGTCGATGATCACCACGTCATAGTCGCCGCCGACTTTGGCCAGGGCGCGCTTGAGCGCGTATTCGCGGCCCGCCCGCATCAACAGCATGGCCTCCGCGCCGGCCAGGTCGATGTTGGCCGGCAACAACGCCATCCCCTCGGACGTATTGACCAGCGCAGCATCGGGTTCCACGTCGCCAAGCAGCACTTCGTGGATCGACACGGCCAGCTTGTCGGGATCCTGGCCCAACGAAAACGTCAAGCACCCCTGTGGATCCAGGTCGACAAGCAGGACTCGCTTGCCCTTCTCCTCCATCGCCGCGCCCAATGACGCGACCGTCGTGGTTTTGGCTACCCCACCCTTTTGATTGGCGACCGCTAGTACCCGCGTCACGATGTTCATCCTGGCACGCGCACAGACACCGCGACGGGCCGTGCGGCAGAATCGGTGAGCGTGAGCGTCCTGCAGCACCGCCTGCTCCTGCTTCGTCACGGCGAAACGGAGTGGTCGCGGTCCGGCCGGCACACCAGTCATACCGATCTCGAGCTCACCGAGACCGGCCGTGACCGAGCCAAGATCGCCGCCGAGGCACTCGCCGAGCTGGAGCTGGTCGACCCCTTGGTCATCAGCAGCCCGATGCGGCGCGCCCTGCACACCGCCGAGCTGGCCGGGTTGAGCGTCAACGAGGTGTCTCCGCTTCTGCAGGAATGGGATTACGGCGAGTACGAGGGCCTGACGACACCTGAGATCCGCCAGACGGTGCCCGACTGGTTGATCTGGACGCACGGCGCCGAGGGCGGTGAGAGCATCGCGGCGGTCACCGCACGCGCGGATGGCGCCGTCGAGTTGGCGCTGAAGAACATGGTGGCGCGCGACGTGGTGTTCGTCGGGCATGCGCACTTTTCCCGCTCGGTGATCGCGCGCTGGGTCGAGTTGCCTGTGCCAACGGGAATCCGGTTCGCGATGGCACCCGCGTCGATTGCGGTGCTCGGCTTCGAACACGCGGTTCGGCAGATCATCGCGCAGGGCCTGACCGGCTACTCGGATCCGTGCAAGCCACGGTGACACGCGAACCGGTCTTCGTGCTCGCCCGCGGTGGCGCGGTCGTCGCCGAAGGTGTGCACACCGCGTTTCCGAAGTTGTCCGATGCGCGCGCCGCGCTTGCGTCACACAGTGCACCAATCATTGTGGGCGCCTTGCCATTTGACTTATCCAAGCCCACCGCGCTGATTCGCCCCCAGTCGGTTCAGTTCATCGACGCGTTGCCGACGTGGCCATTGCGACAACTGCCGCCGGTGCGGATCACACAGGCCGTCCCCGACCCCGACGAACACCGCTCGCGGATCGGGGCGGCCTTGAAGCGCCTGAGAGATCCCGCGGGCGGGCTGCACAAGGTGGTACTGGCGCGCGCGCTGCGGATGGTCGCCGACGGCCCGCTGGACGCACGCACGCTGGTGGACTGCCTGGTCGCAGCCGACCCTGCGGCCAATGCCTATCTGGTGGACCTGACCGCCGCCGGCGGCGGATATTCGGGGGCCGCCTTGGTGGGCGCGAGTCCCGAGCTGCTGGTGGCACGCCACGGCGACCAGGTGATCTGCCGGCCCTTCGCGGGCTCGGCGCCACGAATGACGGACCCGGAAGCCGATGCGGCCAGCGGCGCAGCACTGGCCGCATCTGAGAAGAACCGCCACGAGCACCAGTTGGTTGTCGACGCGATGCGCGAGGCGCTGGAGCCGTTGTGCGCCGACCTGGAGATCGCGCACGAACCGCAGCTGTCCAAGACCGCGGCGGTATGGCACCTCTGGACACCGATCAAGGGCCAGCTGCGCGAACGGTCAACGACTGCATTGGATTTGGCGGTCGCTCTTCATCCCACGCCCGCAGTCGGCGGTGTTCCCGCCGCGGCGGCCGCAGAGCTGATCGACGAGCTCGAGGGTGACCGTGGCTTCTACGCCGGCGCGGTGGGCTGGTGCGACCAGCGCGGCGACGGACGCTGGGTGGTGACCATCCGCTGCGCCCAGCTGTCGGCCGATCGGCGCACCGTCGACGCCCATTCCGGCGGCGGGATCGTCGCCGAATCCGATCCGGACGACGAGGTCGCCGAAACCACAACGAAATTCAACACGATCTTGGCGGCCCTGGGAGTCGAACCATGACTCTCGAAGACGACCGCGAGTGAGGATCGCAGCGAGGAACGAGCGAGGACCGGAGCGAGTGGGAGTCGAATAATGACCGAGCATATCCGTCGCGCGCGTCCCGGCGACGAGACCGAGCTGACGGCGATGATCCACGAGCTGGCCGAGTTCGAGAAAGCCAGCCACGAATGCACCGTCACCGAAAGTCAGCTGGGCGAAGCACTTTTCGGTGATCAGCCGACGGTTTTCGGACATATCGCCGAGGTGGACGGCCAGGCCGCCGCCGGGGCATTGTGGTTCAGGAACTTCTCCACGTGGGACGGCGTGGCCGGCGTCTACCTGGAGGACCTTTTCGTGCGTCCGCGTTTCCGCCGGCGCGGCCTGGCCCGCAAGATGCTGTCGACGCTGGCCCGCGAGTGCATCGACGGCGGTTACACCCGCTTGTCATGGGCGGTGCTGGACTGGAACGTCAACGCGATCGCTCTCTACGACGCGGTCGGCGGCAAGCCCCAGCAGGAGTGGATCACCTATCGGGTGTCCGGCCCCGAGTTGTCGGCACTGGCCGGCGATTCTGGGCCGCCTCCTCAACGATCGTCGGCGCCCGGCGAGTCCTGAGCGCCCACCCACTGCAACGCCGACGGGCTGAACAGCAGCACCAGCGTGATCAGCGCGATGGCTGCGACGGGGATGCCATAGAGCAACTGATGCGAGCCGACGGCGATGTAGTACGCCACCGGCAGCAGCAGCAGTTGGACGAACACCGCCGCGCCGCGGCCCCAGCGTCTGCCGGTCCACAGCGCCCACGCCGCGGCCAGCACACCGCAACCGATGATGGCGAACCACGCGGCTGTGCCGAAGAAGTTCAGGCCAGGCTGGTCTGCGCCCGAGAACCCGCTGGCCAAATAGACCACCGCCGCAGCGAGCCCGGCCGCACCCTCGATTGCCACCAGCACGGCGGCCTGACGCACGGTCGTCGGAGCAGGGACGGTCACGGCCGGCTCTCCCGGGCCAGGTGCCGGACCGCGACCGCGTAGCCCTCAGCGCCTGCACCGACCACGACCATCTCCGCCACCGCGGAGATGTACGAGTGGTGGCGAAACGACTCCCTGCGATGGATGTTCGACAGATGCACCTCGGCGACCGGAAGGTCGACCGCCGTCAGCGCGTCGGCGATCGCAACCGAGGTGTGGGTGAACGCTCCCGCGTTGATGACCACGCCGCAACAGTCGGGCCGGGCGCGGTGAATCTCGTCGATCAGCACACCTTCATGGTTGCTCTGCACGGCGCGCAGATCGAGCCCGAATTCGGCCGCGGTGGCGGCGGCCAGCTTCTCGATATCGGCCAGGGTGACCGTGCCATAAATCTCGGGTTCGCGGCTGCCCAGCAGGTTCAGGTTAGGCCCGTTGACGAGGAGCAGTCGGCGCCGATCGGTCACGCCCGTACGTTACCTGCACGAACGCGGTCGGCCACCTCGCCCGGATAGGGTGGTCCCCCGTGCGCGCCGTGCTGATCGTCAACCCCAACGCGACGTCGACCACCCCAGCCGGGCGCGACCTGCTGGCCCACGCACTCGAGAGCCGGGTCAAGCTCACCGTTGCGCATACCGACCATCGCGGCCACGCCATCGAGATCGCCCGCGACGCCGCGCGCGATGGCATCGACGTGGTGATCATCCACGGCGGCGACGGCACGGTGAACGAAGTCGTCAACGGCATCCTCGGCGAGGTCGGCGTGAACGGGACTGCGCCCGCGGTAGGCGTCGTACCCGGCGGGTCGGCGAACGTGTTCGCCCGCGCGCTCGGCATCAGTCCGGATCCCATCGCGGCGACGAACCAGCTCGTCGACGAGTTGTCGGACTACCGTCGGCGCAAAACATGGCGGCGCATCGGCCTGATGGACTGCGGCGAACGCTGGGGGGTGTTCACGGCCGGCATGGGTGTCGACGGCGACGTCGTCGCCGCTGTCGAGGCGCAGCGCGCCAAGGGCCGCAAGGTCACGGCCTCGCGATACATCCGCGTCGCCGTGCGCGAAATGCTGACCAATGCGCGCAGGGAACCGTCGCTGACGCTGCACCTGCCCGACCGGGATCCGGTGACGGGCGTGCATTTCGCGTTCGTGTCGAACTCCAGCCCATGGACCTACGCCAACACGCGTCCGGTCTGGACGAACCCGACGACGACCTTCGAGACTGGCCTTGGTGTGTTCGCGATCACCAGCATGAACGTCTGGGCGAACCTGCGGATGGTCAAGCAGATGTTGGCGAAGAAGCCGAAGCTGGCCGCCAAGCACCTGATCCGCGACGACGATCTGCAGTGGCTGCGCGTGACGAGCGACACGCCGGTGGCGTGTCAGATCGACGGAGACTTCCTCGGACCGCGCCAGGAGATGACGTTCACCGCGGTTCCGGATGCCCTGGGCGTCGTTGCACCACCCGCAAAGACCCCTTCTGACCAGCACTAATAGCATTCACAGGGTCAATTCAGGGCGCAAGTGGGTTCAGTGTAGTACAAACGGGTAAGTGGCCTGGGAACAGACCCCGCTAGTGAGATTGCCCACGTGTGAACTGAGTTCTATTGACATCTGTTCAGCCTGTGAAAAACTCGGATGCAACAGTGCAGAAACATTTCGTATGCACGCGTTAACAGCCGAAGAAAAAACCTCGTGCGCTCTGCTGCGCACACAGTTAGGAGTTAGACAAAATGGATTGGCGCCACAAGGCCGTCTGTCGTGATGAGGATCCGGAACTGTTCTTCCCGGTGGGGAACAGTGGACCGGCGCTTGCACAGATTGCTGACGCGAAGCTCGTATGCAACCGCTGTCCGGTGACCACCGAGTGCCTCACCTGGGCATTGGATTCGGGCCAGGACGCCGGCGTTTGGGGCGGAATGAGTGAAGACGAGCGGCGTGCGCTCAAGCGGCGCAACGCTCGGACGAAGGCCCGCAGCGGGGTCTAGCACCTCAAACCCGCGAGACCGAAAGGCTACGGCCCCGACAAATGTCGGGGCCGTAACTATGTGCAAATGCAATTTGTACAAATTGCGTCTGTGATGGACATTTTTGCGCAATCGGCGCCGACCTACTGTGCCAGCCGCGCGCGCCTGCCGATCGGTACCCGCAGCACCACGTCGGTGCCGCCTGTCGGGACGTCGTGCATGCCCAGTGAGCCGTCCAGCTCCGCGGACACCAGCGTCCGCACGATCTGCAGGCCGAGGCTGTCGGACTTCTCCAGGCTGAAACCGTCCGGCAGTCCGCGGCCGTCGTCGTGAACCACCACGTCGAGCCACCGTGCTGACCGCTCGGCGCGGATGGTCACGCAGCCCTGCCGGGTGGATGTGTCGAATGCGTGCTCGATGGCGTTCTGCACGAGTTCGGTGATCACCATGATCAGCGCGGTGGCGCGGTCCGCGTCCAAAACTCCGAGATCGCCGACGCGGCTGATGCGGATGGGGGTGTCGACCGTCGCGACGTCGTTCATGATCGGCAAGATCCGGTCCACCACCTGATCGAGGTTGACCTCCTCGTCCACCGACATCGACAGGGCGTCGTGCACCAGAGCAATGGACGACACCCGTCGCACCGACTCGAGCAGCGCTTCACGACCCTCGGCGTTGTTGGTGCGCCGCGCCTGCAGGCGCAACAACGCCGCGACGGTCTGCAGATTGTTCTTCACCCGATGATGGATCTCGCGGATCGTCGCATCCTTGGACAGCAATGCGCGGTCGCGGCGCTTGACCTCGGTGACGTCACGGATCAGCACCGCCGCCCCCACGGCCTGGCCGTGCACCACCAACGGCAGCGTGCGCAACAGCACGGCGGCACCGCCGGCGTCGACCTCCATGCGCATGCTGGATCCGCCGCCCAGCGAATCGCGGACGTGGTTGGCCAGTTCCTGCGCCTCGAACGGATCGGAGATCAGCGGACGAGTCACGCTGACCAAGTTGTGTCCCTCGAGTTCGGACGTCAGCCCCATCCGGTGGTAGGCCGAAATCGCGTTGGGGCTCGCGAACACGACGACACCGGCCCCGTCGAGCCGGATGAAGCCGTCGCCGACACGCGGGCTGGACCGTGACATCGCCAGATCGCCGACGTTGGGAAAGGTGCCTTCGGACAGCATCAGCAGCAGATCGCCTGCGCAGTCGAGATAGGCGTTCTCCAATGGGCTGGCCTTGCGCGACGCCAACGCGGTTTGGTGCGTCAGCACGGCCACCACTTCGTTGTTGTAACGCACCGGTACGGCTTCCACGTTGAGACCGGGTCCCGCTCCGGCGGCATTCGGCAGCTGCGAATCCCGTTGTCCCCCAGGGATTTCGCGGCCTATCGTGCCGGATGTGAAGGCGGCGGCCACGACAGGCATTTCGTCAGCTGCTGCCGTCGTGCCGACGGCGTCGGCGAGCAGCACTGTCGGCGCCGTGTTGGGGCGGACCTGCGCGACACACACCAGCACGCCGTCGTCGCGGCGCACCCACATCAGGTAGTCGGCGAACGACAGGTCGGCCAGCAGCTGCCACTCCCCCACCACGGCGTGCATGTGGTCGACGGCGTTGCCGGGCAGGACGGTGTGCTCGGCGAGCAGGTCACCGAGGGTGGACATCGGGTGCTACTTCGACGGCGCGGCTACAGCTGCGCTAGCTGATCACCGCGATGAGGTCGCCGGCCTGGATGACGTCGCCAACGGACACGCTCACCTTGCTGACAGTGCCAGCCACCTCGGCCAGCACCGGAATCTCCATCTTCATCGACTCCAGCAGCACCAGGGTGTCGCCCTCACCGATCTGATCGCCCTCGTGAACCACGACCTCCAACACACTGGCCACGATCTCGGCGCGAACATCCTCGGCCATCTTCACCCCTTCGGAGTCTCATGTCGCCGGCACCGGCTCCGCATGCCTGCCGCTCATATCGAACCACAACCCCGGGTGGGCGGGCTTGTCGCCGGGCCATGAGAAGATGTACCGGACGCGCCCGCCGCATGCGGGCCCCACGAACCCCCTGACCACACGGAGGATGACCATGGCCAAGCGTGGCCGTAAGAAGCGCGACCGTAAGCACTCGAAAGCCAATCACGGCAAGCGGCCCAACGCCGGTTCGAAAGCGGTGCGCTAACCGCGGATGATCGTGGTGCGGCTGATCTGGATCCGCAGCCGCTCGCGAAGCCCGTCGGGTGCCTTCTCGCCGCTGCATTTCTTGGCGATCAAGGTCTTGACCCGTTCCTCGACCCCATAGTGCCGAAGGCACGCCGGGCACTCTTCGAGGTGATGCTTGAGTTTGTCGCGGGTCTCTGCCGTGCATTCGCCGTCCAGCAGCGTCCATACCTCGGCGATCACCGCGGCGCATTCGGGATGCTCAGGGTCGACGGGACCGAGCGGTGGGGTCCAGCGTTCACCCTCGTCGCGCGAGGACTGGTCGTCGGTCATGACGACACCTCCTCCGGCGTGTCGAGCTGCTCGCCGCGCATAAAGCCGCGGTCCCTTGCCACATCGGCCAGCAGCGTGCGGAGCTGGCGCCTGCCTCGGTGCAACCGGGACATCACTGTCCCAATCGGCGTATCCATGATTTCGGCGATCTCCTTGTACGGGAAGCCTTCGACGTCGGCGTAGTACACCGCCATCCGGAATTCCTCGGGCAGAGCCTGCAGCGCGGCCTTGATCTCGGTGTCCGGCAGCGCCTCAAGGGCCTCCACCTCGGCCGAGCGCAAACCGGTCGACGAGTGCTCGGCGTTGGCCGCCAGCTGCCAGTCGGTGATCTCCTCGGTCGGGTACTCCGACGGCTGGCGCTGCTTCTTGCGGTAGCTGTTGATGTAGGTGTTCGTCAGGATCCGGTACAGCCACGCCTTCAGGTTGGTTCCCTCGCGGAACGACCGGAAGCCGGCGTAGGCCTTGACCATGGTCTCCTGCAACAAGTCCTCGGCGTCGGCCGGATTGCGGGTCATCCGCAGCGCACCGCCGTAGAGCTGGTCGAGCAGGGGAATCGCGTCGCGCTCGAATCGCGCGGTGAGCTCGGCGTCGCTCTCCGCTCTTTCGGGCGCCGACGTCTGTGGTGCCGAATCGGGCGCTGACCCGTCGGTGTCGGTCATCGTGGGGAACACCGTCCCTTCTGTAACGGCACCTCCGAACAGACCCGGCAAATCCACCGGACGTTCCAGGCATACGGCAGGCACCAAAAATCCCCTTCTCTCGATCCTAGAGGCTGCGACCGACACGGCCCTTTTCACGGGCCCTGACTGTCCCCCATAACAGCACGAATGGGCCCGGTTGTTCCCGTGTAGCGGCGCAATCGCCGATGCCCCCCGGGCATTAGTCTGAGCCGGTGGCGCGTGCAGCAACCCCGGCGATCGCGGCCCTGTTAGCCGCTGAGGTGCCCCACGAGGTGCTGCGGTACAAGCACGATCCGCTCACCGAAGCGTTCGGTGAAGAAGCAGTCGAAGAGCTCGCCGGCGTCGAGGGCGTCGATCCGAAGCAGGTCTTCAAGACGCTCGTCATCGCCCTGCCGAAGGGGCTGGGCGTCGCGGTGCTGCCGGTGCCGGCGAAGCTGTCGCTGAAGTCCGCCGCGTCCGCACTCGGCGTGTCCAAGGCGGCGATGGCCGAGCGAACCGCCGCCGAACGCTCGACCGGCTACGTCATCGGCGGCATCTCCCCCTTCGGCCAGCGCAAGCCACTGCCCACCGTCGTCGACGCCTCAGCCCTGCATTGGGACAAGGTGCTGTGCAGCGCGGGCAAGCGCGGCTGGGACGTGGCCGTGCACCCGCAGGACCTGATCGAGCTGACCCACGCCGTCACCGCCGACATTCGCGCGTCATAGGGCGCGATTCGTTGGGGCGCCAATTTTGCATCTACGGTCGTGATCCCCCGAAATCAGCGACCTCCAGTGCAAAAACGACGGCAAGGTCTGAGTCTGAGCGAGTCGTATGCCCGGGTGACCGGTCCAGCACCGGTGGTGTGCAAATAGAGTGAGCGTCATGGCACAGACGTCACTGTCCGGGAAAACCATGTTCATCTCCGGCGCGAGCCGCGGCATCGGGCTGGCGATCGCCAAGCGCGCCGCCGCCGACGGCGCCAACATCGCGCTGATCGCCAAGACTGCCGAGCCGCACCCGAAGCTTCCCGGCACCGTCTACACCGCGGCCAAGGAACTCGAGGAGGCCGGCGGGCATGCGCTGCCGATCGTCGGCGACATTCGCGACGGCGACTCGGTGGCTGCCGCGGTCGCGGCGACCGTCGAGCAATTCGGCGGTATCGACATCTGCGTGAACAACGCGTCGGCGATCAACCTTGGCTCGATCAGCGAGGTGCCGCTCAAGCGCTTCGACTTGATGAACGGAATCCAGGTGCGTGGCACGTATGCGGTTTCACAGGCGTGCATTCCGCACATGATCGGCCGGGCCAATCCGCACATCCTCACGCTGTCTCCGCCGGTTCGCTTGGAGCCCGAGTGGCTCAAGCCGACCGCCTACATGATGGCCAAGTACGGAATGTCGTTGTGCGCCTTGGCGATGGCCGAGGAGCTGCGCGATGAAGGTATCGCGTCCAATACGCTGTGGCCGCGCACGCTGGTGGCCACCGCCGCGGTGCAGAACCTACTCGGCGGCGAGGAGGCGATGGGCCGGGCGCGCAAGCCCGACGTCTACGCCGACGCCGCCTACGCCGTGCTCAACAAGCCGTCACGGGAGTACACCGGAAACAGCCTGCTGTGTGAGGACGTGCTGCTGGAATCCGGCGTCACCGACCTGTCGGTCTACAACTGCGTTCCCGGGGCGGAACTCGGCGTGGACCTGTGGGTGGACACCCCGAATCCGCCGGGTTACACGGGGCCCTAGCCTCACCGGACCAGCACGGGCCTGCTGAACCGCGCGCGCACGCCCGGTGAGTGCAGCGCGCGCAGCCGATCGCCGACCGGCGTGACACCACCGGCGTGCAGCAGGTCGTCGTCCAGCTCGACGATCTCGGCCGCGCGCAACGGCCACTGCCAATGTTCGTTCGG
>DATFCF010000369.1:0-8823 GCA_035253445.1 Mycobacterium sp. | reverse complement strand
TGGTCGCTCGCCGCCCGCTCCGCGGTGGTCAGCGCACCCAGGAGCATGGACTGGACGACGACGGCGGGCAGCACATACTGCGCGTAGCTCATGCCACCGGTGTCGATGACGTTCCGCAACACCAGGGTGAAGCCGACGAAGGTGACCGCCGGCGCCAGAATCGCGAACAGCAGGTCCCGGTCACGGACCGAGGCGAGCACCGTGCGCTCGGTGAGAGCGGCCAGCGCGGTCATACGGTGACGTTCGACGACGGGGTGAGGTGCAAGAACACCTCGTCGAGCGACGGCTTGCGAAGCGAGATGTCGTGCAGGTCGATGCCGAGCTTCTCGACCCGGCGGAGTATCTCGGTCAGGGTCCCGACTCCCAGGGGGGCAGGCACCGACACGGTGTTGGTCGCGTGACTGATTTCGGCGCCTTCGATGTCGGCCACCTCGGCGAAAATCCGCGTCAGATCCGCCGGATTGACCGGCGTCACTTCGCAGTAGCTGAACCCCATCCGGCGTTTCAGATCGTCGGCCGTCCCCATCGCGATGACCTGGCCACCGTCGAGGATGACGATCGAATCGCTGAGGACGTCGGCCTCTTCGAGATACTGCGTGGTCAGCAGGACCGTGATGTCCTGCGCGGACAACGACGACACCAAGGCCCACACATCGCGGCGGCTTCGCGGGTCCAGCCCGGTGGTCGGCTCGTCGAGGAAGAGCACTTTCGGCGTATCCACCAGGGCGGCGGCGATATCGATCCGGCGCCGCATGCCACCGGAGTAGGTGTGCACTCGCCGGTCCGCGGCGTGCTGCATGTCGAACTGTTCGATGAGCTCGTCAGCGCGGTGCCGTGCGTTGTTGCGCCGCATGCCACGCAGCCGGCCGAACAACACCAGGTTCTCCCTGCCGGTGAGCATCGGATCGAGCGCGGGCTCCTGTCCGGTGAGCCCGATGCTCGCCCGCACCTTTTCGGGCTGCGATACGACGTCATATCCCGCTACCACTGCTTGGCCAGAGGTCGGGCGCAGCAACGTCGAGAGGATTTTGACGACTGTCGTCTTGCCGGCGCCGTTATGGCCGAGCAAAGCGCAAACTGACCCCGTCGGAACCGAAAAGCTGACGTCCCGCAATGCGGTCACGGACCCGTCGAAAGTCTTAGCAACGCCATTCAGTTCGATCACGAATTCACACAATTCTGCTTCTAGTAGTAGGGCGTTCAGCCGGAAGTTTGCTGACCGCATCCTCTCATGAAACTGCCGTCGGGGTTAGGGGGACCACGATGTCCGACAGACAGGGTTATCACAGATCTTCTCCGAACACCGACCGTACGTCCTCGAGGAACGCCGCAGGCTCCGTCGCGATCGAATGCCGGTAGTCGTCGAACTGCGGAGCCTGGTGCTCATAGTCCTCGATCAGCATGTGGATCTTTTCCACCGCGAGCTGTTCGAACCCGGGCTCTCTGTCGTCGATCTTGAAATTCGGTGAGATGGGAACGTCGACCGGGTTGGCAGCGCTTCCGCGGCGATTGAGCAGTACGCACGCGCCGAGCGCGGCGGCTTCGCGCGGAATCCGGTCCTTGCCGGGATGCCCGCCGAAATCCATGTAGAGCTTGGCGCGTCCCAGCAGATCGCACACCTCGTCGCGGGTCATTCCCTGGATCGGCACAACCTGGGGCTTGGGGCCCCCGCTCTTGTCAAGAGCGCGAAGGACCGCCTTGGTCCGTTTGCGCCCCTTGGCCGGGTTGAAGACCACGAGGTCTTCGCGTGGCTTCTGGCGCGACTGCATCGCCGCCCCGACGTACTCCTCGGCCAGGTAGTCCGCGAGGTGGACGGTGGGACCAAGCGACGCCGATTCGAGAAACTGGTGCGCGTACTCGCTCTGGTACATGTGGCACGCGACCCGTTGCCGCATCGTCGTGAGCTGGCGCTTCACCATGGCTCGGGCTCCGAGGATGCCCAGCGGGGGCGTATGCGCGGCCTGGTCGAAGAAGAAGTCGACGCTCAGCCACCAGATGTAGACCTGCGCGGTGGGAAACCGGTCGACCAGCGACGCGCAGATCTCAGGCAGAATCACGACGGAGCCGGGCTCGACGTCGTCCAGGCACGCGGGGATGACGTTGTATCTGGAGTACGCGGCTGGAACTTCGTGTGGTTGACCGAATGGGCGGTAGAGCATCCAGGCCCGCCGGACATGCCGGTTGAGGCAATCGCCCAGCTGATGGAGCACTTCGGGGCCGCCCGACACCGCGTTGCCTGGCGCGACGATGAAGATCTTTTTCACGGTCAGCTCGCCCCACTCTCTATGACGACGCATACCGGCTGGCTGGCGCGAAGGAACGAGTCGTACCGAAACGGCAGGCCGGTGGCTTCGATGAACTCGACGAACGCGCGGTGCTCGTGGCGCTGCCAACCGGGATAGTTGAGGTATTCGTCGAACACGATGACGGTGCCGGCAACGATGCGGTCGCGCAGCTGGGTGAGCACCAGCGCCGCCGATGAATACAGGTCCGAATCGACGTGCAGAAACGACACCGGCTCCGGATGTTCGGCGAGAAAGCTCGGCAGCGTGTCGGAGAACCAGCCCGTCACCAGCGTGACGTTGTCCGGCACCGGCGGCAGCTCATCACGCGCGAACGTGCCACGCCGGTAATCCCCATACCAGGACTCCGGCAGGCCCTCGAACGAGTCGAATCCGAACACCTGGCCGCGGCAGTGCTTGGCGATCATCGTGATCGTGCGCCCCGTCGCGACGCCGAACTCCAGGACGAGGCCGTCGCTGCGGGCCAACCCGACGGCATGCGCCAGCATTTTGCTGTGATCGTCGAACTCCTGCGCATTCAATAGGTAATCGGTGTAGAAGTCGGCGGATTGCATTGCTGCCTGGTAATGAGCAAACGCCACAAAGTCGTGATTGCCCCGGTGCGGGGTCCGCCATACTCTCATTCGTTTCCCCCTTGCGCGGCTCGTGTCGTACCCTTGAGCAGGCAACCATCTTCCAACACCGTGCGTATTAATTGGCGTGAATTTTAGCTAAATGAGTCCCAGCGTCCACCCGGGTTCGACTAGCATCGGGCCCGGGAAGCTTTAGGGGGTTACGAATTAATGCTGCTAATCGGTATTCCGGTCTACGGGCAGCACGCATATACGCACGCGTTAATTGCAGACCTTCGCCGCGAGGAGGTCGACTTCGTTATCATCGACAACCGCGGTGACTACCCCCGAATCGGTGACGAACACGTCATCACACCTGGCCGAAACCTCGGTTGGGCGGGAGGCTCGAACTTCATCCTTCGGCACGCATTCGCCAACGGTTACACCCATGGGATGACATTGAACAATGACACCCGGCTGTCCCCGGGATTCGTCCAGGGCATCCTCGATCCGCGAATCCCCGACGACGCAGGAATTGTCGTGCCGGTCTACGACGACACCGGCGGCCACAAGCGAATACTCTCTGATTACCGCGGCCCGGCGGGTGACTACCGGCCCAAACCAATACTGCGCAAGCTGCCGTTTTCGGATGCTTGCGGCCTGATGATCACCCGGCCGGCTTGGCAGGCGGTCGGGGGATTCGACGAACGCTCATTCGGACGCTTCGCGTGGGGTGCCGATGTCGATCTGTGCCTTCGCGCGAGAGTGGCGGGATTCGGGGTTTACGCCACTGAGATGGCATACATGAACCACTTCGGACGAAAGACGGCAAAGCAATTCAGCCTGTACGGGGCACGCGCTCAGTACCGTTACCGGTACGGGATGTTGCGCTACTGGTTCAAGGATTGGCGACTACTGACAACGGGGTCGACCATCGTCCGACTGCCGTCAGCCGCACCGCAGCGTGTCGCCGGCGGCCGCGGCTAGATGCCCGCAGCATTATGCGATTGACCACGTCATGATCTCATTTGTCATACCAACTCTGAATGAGATAAAGACAATTGAGCAGACTCTGCAATGCGTGGCGGCTTACTCCGGCGAGCATGAAATCGTCATTTCGGACGGAAACAGCAAGGACGGCACAATTGAGGTCGCCCGACGATATGCAGACCATGTCATCGTCTACGACAAGCCGGTCAGGCAGACGATAGCGATGGCGAGAAATATGGGCGCGGCCGCTGCGGCTGGGGACTACCTCGTATTTCTCGATGCGGACGTCGTGATTTCCGATATCAACGAATTTTTCAAGACCGCGGAGCAGGCCTTCGAGGCGAATAAGCGACTGCTTGCCCTGACGGTGCGTTACAAGGTTCTTCCGGAGACCAAGACTTTCTTCGACGGTGTCGTCTTCACGATGCTTGGCCTTCAATTTCGCCTGCAGAACAATGTCTTCCACATCGGCGGATCCGGCGGCGAATTTCAGATGATTGTCGCCGACGCGTTCAGAAAGGTCGGCGGATTCGACGAAACCCTGGCCGCGGCCGAAGACATGGACCTATTTCGCCGGCTGTCCAAGGTAGGCCGAACCCGCTTCGAACACGGCCTCACCGTTTACCACACCGGCAGGCGTGCGCATGCGGTCGGCTGGCCGAAGCTGATCTGGGAATGGTTCACCAACTCGACGTCGGTATTCCTTCTCAAGAAGTCGGTCAGCAAGGAGTGGAAGGAAGTCCGCTGAGCTCCTAGATGCACCTAGATGCACGGAGTGAAGCCTGGGACCCCCGGCCCGCAAAACGTCGGCTGCCACTGGGGCATCGGCGGTGGCGGCGGGAGCTGTGGCGCCGGCAGTTGAGTGAGATCTGGTGGCGGCGGCAGTCCCGGTGGTGCCACCGTGATCGGAAACGCCGAGAGGCCCAGCCCGGGCAGGCCGAGGCCGAAGCCCACCGGCACACTCACGTCCACCAGGGGAGGTACCGCGCTGAGGTCTGGCGGCGGTAGCTGATATGCGGTCTCCACGAGGTCAACCAACGCCTGCGGTGGCGCATTGTTGTTGGCAGGCGCCGGGGCGGCCTCGGGTGCCGGCTCGGCAGGGGCTTGCTCGTCGCGTGGCGGCTCGACAGCGGCGGCGGTATCCACCACGCCGGGTTCGATCGGCACCGGCGGGGGCGGATCCGCGGCTGCTACCGCACTGCTGAAAAGCAGAGCTGCGAGGCTCGCCGCGCTGGTGACCGCCCCGTGGACGGCAATTTGCTTGAGACTCACGAATTCACCCCTGTCTAGACCCATTGATCATAGGTCGCACTGCGTTGAATGTCTTTTCCTTGTGCCGAACCTGAAGGCTCCGCCACCGGCTCGCAAAATATACGACGTAGCTTCCGTCGGGTAGGCAACGAATGAGTCTTCCCGCGAGGCTATGTCAACACGGCAAAGTGCCGAATGAGGCTCGTCTGGCAAACTTATCCGAATTAACGGCTGCGTAACCCTGAGAATTTTTCGATGCCTAGGTGTCCACGCGGGTGAACTGATCGTGCCGGTACTGCTCGACACACGTCGATCGCCTGATCTTGCCACTGGTGGTGATCGGGATGGCGCCGGGCGCTACCAGCACGAGATCGGAAACCTTCAGGCCGTGCGACGTTGATATCGCCGAGGTGACGTCGCTCTTGATGGTGCTGAACCTGGCCATCGCCTCGTCGTCGGAATCGCCCTTCTTCTTGAGTTCGATGATGGCGACCAGCTTTTCGCTCCGCGCATCGGAGAGCGAGATCGCCGCGCACCGGCCGCCCGTTATCTCCTGGATCGTCGCCTCGATGTCCTCGGGGTAGTGGTTACGGCCGTACACGATCAAGAGGTCCTTGATGCGGCCCACAATGAACAGCTCGCCGTCGGAGATGAAGCCCAGGTCGCCCGTCCTCAGCCACGGCTCTTCCGGTGTGCCGGCCGAAGGAGCGACGAGCCGTCCGCCGAAAGTGCGCTGCGTCTCCTGCGGTTTCTGCCAGTAGCCCGCGGCGACGTTCTCGCCGTGCACCCAGATCTCGCCGGTCGTCCCCGCCGGGCACTCGGTCAGGGTGTCCGGATCGACGATCCGCACGGTGTTCGATTCCGGCCTGCCATAGCTGACCAGCGGTGTGCCGCCGGATGCCGATGAGCACTGCTTCGCGTGTCCCGCCGACAGTTTCTCCGATTCGAAGTTCACGATGGCAGGCGGATCGCCGGGACGGCGGGTGGCGACGTATACCGTCGCCTCTGCGAGTCCATAGGAGGGCCGGATCGCCGTATCGCGGAACCCGAAACGGGCGAAGCGGTCGATGAATCGCCGTAGCGTCGCGGGGTGTACGCGCTCGCTGCCGCTGAGCAGCCCGAGCACGCCGCCAAGGTCAAGGCCGGCCATGTCCTCGTCCGTGGTTCGGCGTACCGCCAGCTCGAACGCGAAGTTCGGTGCCGCGCTCATCACGTGAGGATGTTTCGCCATCAATTGAATCCACCGAGCCGGGCTCTGCAGAAACGACATCGGGCTCATGACGACCGTGCGAAGTCCGCCCAGAATCGGTACGCAGACTCCTAGCAGCAGACCCATGTCGTGATAGAAGGGCAGCCAGGACACCACGGTGGTATCCGGTGGGGCGACCTTTCCGTAGTCCACGAAGAAGTCGGCATAGATCTGTTCGAAGTTGGCCGACAGGTTGCGATTCGTGACCATGACACCGGCCGGCTCGCGCGTCGAGCCGGAGGTGTACTGCAGATAGGCGATGTCCTGAGCCGAGTCTGTGCGGGTGCGGGTCCGCTTACGGGGACTCTGGTCAAGCGAATCGACCACAACGACGGTCGGGTTGGATTCGGTTGACTCGGCGTACTCGGTGACGTCACCCAGGACGGAGGACGTGGTGAGGATTACTGTGGGCGCGGTGTCGCGCAGCACGGACGTGACCCGCTCGTCGTGGGCGCCGGCCTGGGGGACCGAAAGCGGCACCGCGATGAGGCCTGCCTGCAGCGACCCGACGAATGCGGCGATGTAGTCCAGCCCTTGCGGAGCCAATATGACCGCCCGGTCACCGGCTGTCCCGCAAACGCTGAGTTCGGAGGCGACGTTTGCTGCACGTCGATACAGTTGCGACCACGTGAGGGTTTCGGATATAGGTGTTCCGTCGTGCTCGTAGTCGATGAATGTAAATGCAGCGTCATTCGGTTGGAGACTGGCGCGCTCGCGCAGCACAGCGGGAATGGAGGACCCCAACATCGCGTACGTCGACCTTCCTGTTCGGCTCGGCTCTGCCCCCCGAGCAGCGCGTTTGCTAATTGTCCCTGCGGACAATTGCTTAGAGCTTAGGCAACAGCGAGCCACGATGCGCGCTTACGTCCGAAGTTGATGCTACGGCGGGACGCCCGATCATGCGCCCTGCGGGTGGAGATGGGAAATCCGTTCGAACGGGTTCGATTTGCTGAAGATTCGGGTGCCTGCGCAAATATGAGCACCAGCCGCCACGGCAAACTGTTTTCGTGCTAGCTGAAGCGCGGATTCACCGGCTGTCGCCCGTGCCTTTCTGCACGCCGTCACGATTTTTCCGGCGGCAGGCCCGCGTCGCTTTGCGCGGCGGCACGGTCCCGGTGGCGTTGCCTGCCGGCACCCCATATTATTTGCCGTGAGCGTCAATTTGATTCCCGGCCGGCGTTGCCGTCGTGGCTGGGATGGGCCGGCGGTGGCCACGCTTTCCGCAGGCAGGTTCGCCGAGAGTCGAAGCCGTCGCGCCGCGTCTGCGCCCCGCAGGATCTTCGTGGCGGCCTTCGGTGGGCGGAGGTAGCTGGAAACGCGTCCGGCCACCTTCGTTGCTCGTGCTGTCCTTGCCCACCATGACGAACACGCCGTAGCCTCGGGGCGTGGCCGGCCTGACTGCTGTCCGTGCCGACGAACTCGCCGCACTGGAGGTCTTCGCCGGCTGTCCAACCGAGGCTCTGGTGCCGCTGGCGGTGCAATTGCGCCCGCTCACCGCGGCGCCGGGGCAAGTGCTCATGCAGCAGGGCGAACTCGCAGTTTCGTTCTTGCTCATCGGATCCGGGCGAGCGGAGGTCACACATACCGGAGTTGACGGCCATCACACCGTCGTCGAACTGACCCCGGGCCTGATCGTCGGAGAAATCAGCCTGCTCCGCCAGGCGCCGCGGACCGCGACCGTGGTGGCGACGGAACGGCTGACCGGCTGGGTCGGCGGCCGCGAGGCGTTCTCCACCATGCTCGAAGTGCCGGGCATGTTGGACAAACTCCTTCGCACCGCGCGTCAACGGCTCGCCGCGTTCATCACGCCGATTCCGGTTCGAATGCGTGACGGCACCGAGCTATACCTGCGGCCGGTGCTGCCAGGGGACAACGAACGCACGGTGAACGGCCCGGTCGAGTTCTCCAGTGAAACGTTGTACCGGCGTTTCCAGTCGGTACGGGCTCCCAGGAAGAGCCTGATGACGTACTTGTTCGAGGTCGACTACGTCGATCACTTCGTCTGGGTGATGACCGACGGTCTTGATGGGCCGGTGGTCGCGGACGCGCGATTCGTCCGCGACGAAAACGATCCTTCGACCGCGGAGGTCGCGTTCATCGTCGGCGACGCCTATCAGGGCAGGGGCGTGGGTTCGTTCCTGATGGACGCGATCGCGGTGGCTGCGTGGTTCGACGGTATTCGATGGTTCTCGGCCCGGGTGCTGTCCGAGAATTACCCGATGCGTGCGATTCTGGACCGATTCGGCGCGGTCTGGCACCGCGACGACCTAGGCGTCGTCACTACCGTCGTCAATGTTCCTGAACCGACCGACGTGCCCGTTTCGCCAGAGCTGTCCGCGCAGATCCGCGATGTGACTCGCCAGGTCCTGCGGGCCGTCGGCTGATGGGGCCGCCATTGAGCAAGGACACCCGGCTGTGCATTTCGCTGGCCAGCCGGCCCAGCAATATCGGGACCCGGTTCCATAACTATCTGTACGAC
>DATFCF010000368.1:0-7587 GCA_035253445.1 Mycobacterium sp. | reverse complement strand
CGGGTCCCTGGGCCAACAGCGGTGTGTATTGACCGTCGGCGAAGCTGGCCGGACGGTCACGGCGCAGCCGCAAGGCGGCCGTCACCACGCGAATCTTCGGGTGATCCAGCCGGGCCAGCGCGTCGCGTCTGGCGCCATAGTGCACCGGTCGCCGGTTGTCCGGATCGACGAGACTGTCTTCCCACAATTCGGTGCCCTGATAGACGTCGGGCACCCCGGGCACGGTCAGCGCCAACAGTTTCTGACCAAGGGCATCGCTTCGGGCGTGCTCGTCCAGCCTGGCAACCAGCCCGGCCAGCTCGGTGGCGACCGGGCCGTCGATGGCCGCGTTGATCCAGTCATGCACTCCGGATTCGAACTTCTCGTCAGGCTCGTTCCAGGACGTGTGGGTGCCCGCTTCGCGGATGGCCTTCTCGGCGTACGCGTGCAGCCGATCCCGCAGTTCGTCGGTGACCAACCCGTCGGCCGGCCAGACGCCGAACATGTTCTGCATCAGAAAGAGTCCGGTGGCCGAGTCCGGAGGTGGATTGCGCTGCTCCCAAGCGCTGACGTACTGCGCCCACAGCGAGGGCACCTGCGACAGCACGCCGATTCGGGCGCGGACATCCTCACCGCGTTTGGTGTCGTGCGTGGACAGCGCCACCATCGCCTGCGGCCACAACTGGGCGCGCGCCGTGGCACGCTGATGGAACTCCGCCACGCTGACGCCGAAATGCCGTGGCTCTCCGCCGACCTCGTTCAGCGACACCAACCGGGCGTCGCGGTAGAACAGGCAGTCCTCCATCGATTTCGCGGTCGCAGCGCCGCATAGCTGGTTGAATCGCACGGCGGCCTCGGGATTGGTCGACAAGGCCGCAGCGACGATCGACAACGGTTCAGCCAATTCAGGTGACGCGTCGGCCGTTTCGGCCAGTGCGACGCCGAGTACCGGCGACAACGAGGGATAGTCGCTTCGGTAGACCCCGATATGGCTGATCAGCGCGGCGACGGCATCCGGTAGCCGGCTGTCGTCGCTACCGATGACACGGCACAGCCGGCTCAGCTCGCTGTGCAGGGTCTCGGTGACGGCGGCGGCCTTGAGCTGACGAGCCAATTCCGGCGTCGTGTCGGAGTCCGTTCCGGTGGAATCCACTAGACGGGTGAGCGCCTGCTTGCCGTTGGGATCGACGAACACGCCGCCGATTTCACGCAGTGCGTCGTAGCCGGTGGTGCCCGCCACGGGCAGCGTCGGGTCCAGGGCCTCGTCGATCGCCAGGATCTTCTCGACGACGATCCACGCCTTCGCACCGACGAGTTCGCGCAGCCACGCCAAATACCCACCGGGATCGGATAAGCCGTCCGGATGGTCGATGCGCACCCCGTCGACAAGTCCTTCGTCGAACCAGCGTTTCACCTCGACGTGCGTGGCGTCGAAAACGGCACGGTCCTCCTGCCGTAGCCCGGCCAGCGAGGTGATCGAGAAGAACCTGCGGTAGCCGCAGACCCCATTTCGCCAGCCGATCGGCTTGAAGCGTCCGTCGTGTGGATACCCAGGCGGCGGGGGATCGTTGTCGGAACCCAAGACCGGCAACACGATTCGGCCCTCGGCGTCCAGGTCCCAGTCGATATCGAAAAACGAGGAGTACGTCGACTCCCGACCGTGCGTCAGCACGTCCCACCACCACGTGTTCTGCTCGGGATTGGCGACACCGACGTGGTTGGGCACGATGTCCACAATCAGGCCCATGCCGCGGGCGCGCGCCGCCGCCGACAACTGAGCCAGACCGTCGGGACCGCCCAGCGCGGACGACACCGTGGTGGGGTCGGTGACGTCGTAGCCGTGCGTCGAGCCGTCGGTCGCAGTCAGGATCGGCGACAAGTAAAGGTGCGACACGCCAAGGTCGTCGAGGTAGGGCAGCAGCTCTTCGGCGTCGGCGAAGGTGAAGCAGTCCCCGCGCATCTGCAGCCGATATGTCGACAGCGGTGTTGATTCCCCGGTCGCTTCGCTCCTGCCCTCCGGAACACCCATGCGTCAGGCGGTCTTACGAAGCACGAGCAGCGACCGCGGTTGCAGCGGAATCTTCTCGCCTGCCGCGACCACCAGATCGGTGGCGCCCGTCGGGTCCGCGGTGTCGATGTCGGCGGTCCACTGTTTGGCGTATCTGGCCTTGGGTGCGACGAAATCCTGTGCCTCGTCGTGTGCGTTGAAGCACAGCAAGAAGGAGTCGTCGACCACCCGCTCGCCGCGCTCGTTGGGCGCCGTGATCGCATCGCCGTTGAGGAAGACGGCGACACACTTGTCAAGGCCCGTGCCCCAGTCCTGGGGGGTCATTTCCTTGCCCGCCGGGGTCAGCCATGCGATATCGCGGGATTGGTCGCCACTGCGGATCGGCTTGCCCTCGAAGAACCGCCTGCGCCGGAACACCGGATGGTTCTTACGGAAACCGACCACCTTGCGGGTGAAGGCGAGCAGATCGGCGTTGGTCTCGCACAGCGACCAGTCCATCCACGAGATCTCGGTGTCCTGGCAGTAGACGTTGTTGTTACCGCGCTGCGTGCGGCCGATTTCGTCGCCGTGGGAGATCATCGGCGTGCCCAGCGACACCATCAGCGTTCCCATGATGTTGCGCATCTGCTTGCCGCGCAGCGCCAGGATGTCCGGGTCGTCGGTGGGGCCTTCCACTCCGCAGTTCCAGGACCGGTTGTGGCTTTCGCCGTCGCGGTTGTCCTCGCCGTTGGCTTCGTTGTGTTTCTCGTTGTAGGACACCAGGTCGGCGAGCGGGAACCCGTCGTGACACGTGACGAAGTTGATGCTCGCGCTTGGCCGCCTGCCGGTGGCCTCGTAGAGGTCCGAGGAACCGGTCAGCCGGGAGGCGAACTCACCTAAGGTCGCGGGCTCACCCCGCCAGTAATCGCGCACAGTGTCGCGATACTTCCCGTTCCATTCGGTCCACAAACCTGGGAAGTTTCCGACCTGATAGCCGCCCTCGCCGATGTCCCACGGCTCCGCGATCAGCTTGACCTGACTGACCACCGGGTCCTGCTGCACCAGATCGAAGAACGCCGAGAGCCGGTCGACGTCGTAGAACTCGCGGGCCAGCGTTGCGGCCAGGTCGAATCGGAACCCGTCGACGTGCATCTCCAGGACCCAGTAGCGCAAAGAGTCCATGATCAGCTGCAGTGTGTGCGGGTGTCGGGCGTTGAGGCTGTTGCCGGTGCCGGTGAAATCCTTGTAATGCCGCAGATCGCCGTCGAGCAGCCGGTAGTACGCAGCGTTGTCGATGCCGCGGAAGTTGAGCGTCGGGCCGAGGTGGTTGCCCTCGGCTGTGTGGTTGTAGACCACGTCGAGAATCACCTCGATGCCCGCTTCATGGAACGAGCGGACCATGGTCTTGAATTCGGCAACCGCGCCACCGGCATGCTTGTTCGACGCGTACTGGTAGTGCGGTGCGAAGAAGCCGAATGTGTTGTAGCCCCAGTAGTTTCGCAGCCCCAGGTCGAGAAGGCGGTGATCATGCAGGAACTGATGCACCGGCATCAGTTCGATAGCGGTGACGTTGAGCGCCTTGAGGTGGTCGATGATCGCGGGGTGGCTGAGGCCGGCATAGGTGCCGCGGAGCTCCTCGGGGATGCCCGGATGGGTTTGCGTCATGCCCTTGACGTGGGCCTCGTAGATCACCGTCTCGTGGTAAGGCGTGCGCGGTGCACGATCGGAGGCCCATCCGAAGTATGGGTTGATCACCACGCTGGTCATCGTGTGGCCCAGTGAATCGATCCTCGGCGGTGTGCCGCCGGAGGCCAGGTCCTCGGCGTCCAGGTCGTAGGAGAACAGCGCCTGGCTGAACTCGAAGTCGCCGTGGAACGACTTTCCGTAGGGATCGAGCAGCAGCTTGCTGGGATCGCATCGGTGCCCGGCGGCCGGATCCCACGGGCCGTGCACGCGGAAACCGTAGCGCTGACCCGGCGTGACGGTGGGCAGGTAGCAGTGCCAGACGTAGCCGTCGACCTCGTCGAGGTTGATCCGTTCTTCGGTGCCGTCCTTGGCGATCAGGCACAGCTCGACGCGTTCGGCCACCTCGGAGAACAGTGAGAAGTTGGTCCCGGCGCCGTCGTAGGTGGCGCCAAGGGGATAGCTGTCGCCGGGCCAGACGGTGGGGACCGACGCCGGCTCTGCCGGCGGCATCAGTCAACCCACCAGCCGGTGGCGGTGGCGATCTGGCGTCCGAGTTCGTTGGTCATGGTGCGCATGTATGTGGTCGAGATGTGGTGAGAATCGTGATACAGCAAGATGTTTCCCTCGACCGCGCGGCAGATGTCCTTGCGGCATACCGCATCGCTCATGTCGAGTGGCTTCAACATCGGGAACTGCGCGACGAAATCCAATGTGGGGTTGTAAGGCGACAGTACGTCGGATCGCTTGATCCCGCAGGAGATCGCGTCACCGCCGTCCGCTAGACAGTCGGCCGGGAAGTACGGCTCGCCGTTGCGCACCAGCCAGGGGGTGTCGCGCATCGCCAGAATCGGAATGTTGTTGTCCGACAATGTCTGCCAGATCCCGATGTAGGTGCCGGGCATCACATCGCCGGGTTTGATGTTCCACGGACGGGTCGCGGTGGTGAAGACGTAGTCCGGGTGGTCGGTGATGAGCTTGGCCATCACCCGCTCGTTCCAGTCACGGCATTTGGGGTACGGGCGGTTGTCGCCCATCACCAGGGGCATTGCCTCGGTGGTCAGCGGGCAACCCATCTTCAGGTAGGTGACCACCTTGAAGTGATGCATCCTGCCGAGCAGGTCCAGCGCGGTGATCCAGTGCTCGGCGTGCGATCCGCCGGCCAGTGCGATGGTGCGAGTCGCCGATGTGTCGCCGTAGGTGCAGTTGATGACTCCGATGTTGTCGAAGTCGCTGATACAGCCGTCCTCGGTGGTTTCCGGGATGTCCTTCTTGGCTTCCAGCACCGTCGGGCGCATCGGCAGCTTGGGCACCTTGGCCTTGTTGATCAGCGCGCGGGCGCCGGGATAGTCACGAGACGAAAGGCCCGACAGCTCTTTGCCATTCGCGCGCTCCACGGTGACGTGCTCGCGCCAGGTGAACGACGTCGCCGTCAGCGCAACACCGAGCAGCGCGACCACCGAACCCAGCACCATGGTCGGCCGGCGCAGCCGGGTCCGCAGCGCAACGACGGGGGCGGGATGGGCAGACGCGCGGTACCGCAGCGGATCCTCGACGTACTTGGTGGTCACCCACGCCAGCACACCGGACACCGCGAGCACCCCCGCGCCCTCGAGAAAACCGGCCCGTGAGTGCCCGGTGTAGGACAGCCAGAAGATCAGCAGCGGCCAGTGCCACAGGTACAGCGAGTACGCCATCGCCCCGAGCGATACGAACGGCGCGGTCGCCAGCAGCCGGTTCGGGGCGGGCAACCGGCCGCCGGTGTGGGGATCGGCCAGCCGGTTCGCGGCGGACAGAATGAACAGGATCGTCGCGCCGACCGGCACCAGTGCCCACGGTCCGGGGAACTCCTTGACGCCGTCGATCAATGCGCCACACGCCAGGATCGCCGCGAGGGAGACCACCGCGACCGTCGTCCGCAGCCACATCGGCCAGCGGACGTACTGCACCACGGCGCCGACAAGCGCCCCCAGCAACAACTCCCACGCGCGAGCGAAGCTGTTGTAGTAGGCCGTGGCCTGATCGGCGTTGTGCGCGAAGATCGCGTAGACGAATGACGCGATGGTCAGCGAGGCGAGCAGCACGACGAAGGCGCTGCGCATGTGCTTCTTGAACAGCCGGCGAAACAGCAAGGCGAACAAGAAGATCAGCGCAAGGAATGCGATGTAGAACTGGCCCTGCACGGACATCGACCAGATGTGCTGCAGCGGGCTGACCGCCTCGCCGGCGCGAAGATAGTCCGATGCGGTAATCGCCAGCTCCCAGTTCTGGAAGTAGCCCAAGCTGGCAAGGCTCTGGTCGGCAAACGTCTCCCAGCGCGTCTCCGGCTGGATCAGGATCGTCAGCACCGCCGAAGCAGCGAGCACGACGACAAGTGCCGGCAGTAGTCGGCGAACCAGCCGGGTGACTTCCGGCACCGGCCATAGCGATGCCCCCGGGGTCAGCGCCGTACGCAGCAGACGTCCGCCGAAGAAGAAGCCTGACAGTGCCAGGAAGACGTCGACACCACCCGAAACCCGGCCGAACCACACATGAAAGACCGCGACCAGAAAGATGGCGACGCCACGAAGACCGTCGAGATCGTGGCGATAGAAACCCGATCTCCGGGTCCCCATGGACGATCCAGTGGCGCGCGGGGGTGACCCCGGAACGGTGAGGGTCGCCGGCCGGGGAGGGGCGAGGGTCATCATGGTCGACGGATAATCTACCGAAGGTGCCCCCGTTGACGCCCGCTGAGATCAGCGCGATCGACACCGCCCATGTTTGGCATCCCTACAGCACCATCGGAGCCGAGGCGTTGTCCCCCGTGGTGGCGGTGGGTGCCAACGGCGCCTGGCTCACCGTCATGCAGGACGGGCGCCGTGTCGATGTGCTCGACGCGATGGCCTCATGGTGGACCGCCATCCACGGGCACGCTCACCCGGTCTTGGACGCGGCCATCACCCACCAGCTCGCCACCATGAACCACGTCATGTTCGGCGGGCTCACCCATGAGCCCGCCGCCCGGCTCGCGCAACTGCTCGTCGACATCACTCCGGCCGGTCTGGACACCGTCTTCTTTTCCGACTCCGGATCGGTCTCCGTCGAGGTCGCCGTCAAGATGGCGCTGCAGTACTGGCGCAGCATCGGCCGCGGTGACAAGCACCGGCTGATGACGTGGCGCGGCGGCTACCACGGCGACACCTTCACCCCGATGAGCGTCTGCGACCCGGACGGCGGAATGCACGAGCTGTGGACTAGGAAACCTTCAGTGCTTGCGGATCAGGAGTTCGCACCGCAGGTGCCCTCGGAGTACGACTCCGCTTACAGCGAGGTCTTCGAAAAACAGCTCGCCGAACATGCCGACGAGCTGGCCGCCGTCATCGTCGAACCCATCGTGCAGGGAGCGGGCGGCATGCGGTTTCACGATCCGCGATACCTGACCGACCTGCGTTCGATATGCGATCGCCATGGCGTGCTGCTGATCTTCGACGAGATCGCCACCGGCTTCGGCCGCACCGGCGAGCTGTTCGCCGCCGACCACGCCGGCGTCAGCCCCGACATCATGTGCGTCGGGAAGGCGCTCACCGGCGGCTACATCACATTGGCCGCCACTCTGTGCAGCCGCGAGATCGCGCACACCATCAGCACGCACGCGCCGGGCGCGTTGATGCACGGGCCGACGTTCATGGCCAACGCGCTGGCATGCGCGGTCGCGGTGGCCGCGGTCGAGCTTCTGCTGGGCGGGGATTGGCGCTCCGCGGTGCGTGCGATCGAGGCGGGTCTGCGCGACGGCCTGGCCCCGGCCGCCGACCTGTCAGGCGTCGCCGACGTGCGGGTGCTCGGGGGAATCGGCGTGATCGAACTGGACCGGCCCGTTGATCTGCGCGTGGCGACGCCCGTCGCGTTGGAGCACGGCGTGTGGCTGCGCCCGTTCCGCAACCTCATCTACGTCATGC
>DATFCF010000367.1:0-2527 GCA_035253445.1 Mycobacterium sp. | reverse complement strand
CCACCCAACGTCACGGACGATGCCACGGATACCTTGTAAGAGCACCTTCTGGAAGTACCCACGGCGGCGTCAATTACTCTCTCAGCCTCAGAATCCGCAGGTCACCGGCGCACCGATCGCTCCTTGGTGCCCACTTCAGCGGGCCGCTCGACCGGCTGCCCGGTCTCCCGCCGCCACGCGACGTAAGCCCATGTCGTCGCCGCCACCCAGCCAACGCCGAGCGCGATGCCAGCCAGAACATCACTGACGTAGTGGACTCCGAGCACGACCCGCGCTAGCGCGACGGTGCCGACGATCAAGGCGGCCGCAATTATGGCGGCGACGCGACCGCGGCGAGACAAGAAGCGAAGCGTGATCAGAAGCAGCAGGCAGCAGCCGATCGACGCCCCGAGCGCGTGGCCAGAGGGGAACGACAACCCGGGTGCCGTCGAGACCGGATCCGGCAGCACGGGGCGGGCCCGGCCGACGATCTCCTTCAGTGCCAGGCCGAGCCCGGCCCCGCCGAAGACCGTGACGAGGAGCCACGTCGCGTGGTGCCGTTCGCCGTGGATCACGTACACGACCGCGATCACCGTGAGGGCGACTCGAAACACGTTCGGGTCGAAGACGTCACTGACGACCTCTGCTGCGCTTACCAACTCCGGATGAGCGGCGTCGATGCGGTTGAACGTCTCCGCGGTGCCGGTGTCGAGACCGCGCAGCGGCGGCCAGCCCGCGCGAACGAGCAACAGGAGAAGCGCGAAGGTAACCGCGGCGACGAACGTGCCGCCCAGGCCCGCGCCAAGTCGCAGCCCGAAGCGCTCGTCGGCGGCGGACAGATGGCGGTGGATCGCCCGCGCCAGCCCCTTCGGCATGCCTATTTGTTCCCCGAACTGCGGCTCAGTACACGCCATCAGGAGGGTCGACTCAGCGCCACACGGCCGACTTCCTCCAGCGCATCCGAGTCTCGGGGCTGCTCGAAAAGCACCTCGGCGCTGCGGCCGTCCACTTGAATCGTGGCGATTGTGTTTCCGAACAGTGGTCCGCAGGTGTTCGTCCACGACAGCGGGAGTGAGGGGACGCCGTGTAAGCGTGCCCACCATCGGGCGAACGCGGCCGCGGGACGCGACCAGCTCAGTTTGAACACCGGTTTGAGGAACATTGGCACATAGTTGTTCACCGGCGAGCACACCAGTTGATGCACCGGCGCGCCCGGCGACTGTTCAGTTGCCCACTCGACGAGCGAGGCGTAGCTGTGGTGCACATCCCCGGAGAGCACGCTGACGGTCGTGGGTCCATCGGGATGGCTTGCAACGCGGGCGATCAGCTCGGCCAACCGCACGAATGACTTGTAGAAGGCCGGCCAGTGTTCGAAATCGATTGCTCTGCGGGTTTTTTCGGCAAGGCTCCCGCGCAGGCCGGACCGGTCGGCGTTTCGCTCATTGACCGCCTCCAGGTCGCCGATGGCCGGCGGCATCAGCCACGGGACCGACGAGGCCAGCATCAGATGGTCCAACTCATCGAGGCCGTCGGTGATCTGAGTCTCCAGCCATGCGAACTCGCGTTCCCCGATCATCATGCGTTCGCCGGAGTCGAGGATTCGGCCGTTACGAGAGTCGATCATGATGAGCCGGCTGCGACCGAGATCCCATCGACAGCTGAATCTGATGCCCTTGTTGGCGTCCACCTCTTGATCGGCACGGTCGGCCAGATCGACGAGATGCGGCCAGGTGTCGCCGTCTGTCGCGAGCAGCCGCTGATAGTCCTTGTCGTCGGCCAACTCGGCCGGGCTCAGATTGCCCAAGTGCTGGTACACCCAGTAGGACGCCAGACCGGCGCGGATCCGGTCACGCCACCACGGCTTGTTCTTCATGTCCGCGCGCCAGGACGCCGACGTGTTCCAGTCATCCCTGATGTCGTGATCATCGAAGATCATCGCGGTCGGGACCGTGGACATGAGCCATCTGATCTCGGCGTCGCCCCACGAATGGCGGTACAGCCGTTCGTATTCGGCGAAGCTCACCACCTCGTCCGGCGGCCGCTGGCCGCGCCTGTTCATACGGGTACGGCGGCCGGCGATGCGTCGTCTCGACTCCGGTGTGAGTTCGTCGGCATACAACTGGTCGCCGAGCAAAATGAGCGCCTCCGGCCAGTCGTCGATCGGCTGGGTGGCCATCCGGATGGCGTATACGTCAAGAGCGTCGAGCCCGAGTTTGGAGTCGACCTTCCGGTCCCCGGTCTTGGGGTATCGGCACGATCCGAAGATCGCCTGTAGCCGGTGAGTCGACGCGGGCCCGCGGGTGCGGATGACGCTCGGCGGGAACGACGAACCTGCGAGCGGCCAGACCAATTGTCCGTCGACCTTGACGTCGTATTCGGTGACGGTGTCTGGAGAGAGGCCGGCTACCGTGACGACCGCGTAGTGATGACCCTGCACGTCGAACGTCCGCGCAGAGCAGCCAAGGACCTCGACTGTTGCCGCGCTCTCGGTTTGCACCCACACGAGCGCCGTGGTGTTTAAAACGTGCCGCAGGGCAGGGCCGAGCAA
>DATFCF010000366.1:0-2394 GCA_035253445.1 Mycobacterium sp. | reverse complement strand
GATTTCGAACCAATACGGTGCGAGGCCCTGCACGCCGACGGCGGCCCAGGATTGGGCTGGGCCAGGTCTGAAGTCCTGGCGAATTCCTGCGACTACGTCCCACCATCGCGAGATCTGCCGGCCAAACAACACATGCAGCTCCGCGTCGTCGACGCGGCCGCCTTCGCCATTGCCTTCGGCACGAAGCCACATGCGGTTTCGGTCTCCGCCGATCCACGCCTTGCTGTCGAGCGAGACCGCTCTCGTCTCACGCGACGCTTGCCACTCGAATTGATCGAGCAGGATGAACGACTGGACCGCGCGGTCGTGAAGCGTGTGCCCAGCCAGATCTGGGAACGCCGCCTTTCGGTCTTCGTCGCTCAGAGGAGGTATGAACGAAGGTAGTTGGGAAGATGGCGCGGGGGACGGCGGTGCGGTCGCCTGCACAGTGTGCCCTGCGTGCGGATCAGCCTGTGGCACACCGGTCGCGTCCGACTGCGCATGCGCCGAAGTCGCCGACAGCAGTGCGATTGCTAAGACGAAGGCTGTTCGTGGTCTACGGAAAGCGGTCACTCCTCGACCCTCACTTCCCGGAACATGCCCGATTCCATGTGAAAGAGCAGATGGCAGTGATACGCCCACCGACCCAAGGCGTCAGCGGTCACCCTGTACGAGCGCTTCGTGCCGGGTGGCATGTCGACGGTATGTTTGCGGACGTGAAACTGACCCGCGTCGTCCTCCACGTCGCTCCACATGCCGTGTAGGTGAATGGGATGGCTCATCATCGTGTCGTTGACGAGCACGATGCGGAGCCGCTCGCCGTACGTGAGCCGCAGAGGATCTGCGGCTGAGAACTTGATGCCGTCGAACGACCAGGCGAAGCGCTCCATGTGCCCGGTGAGATGCAGTTCGATGGTGCGGCCCGGGTCGCGGCCATCGGGATCGTCGAACAAGCTCTTCAGGTCCGCATAAGTCAGCACTCGTCTCCCGTTGTCGCGCAGGCCGATGCCTGGATCCTCCAGGCGTGACGTTGGCGCCATCGTCTGCATGTCGACGAGCGGATTACCCTCCTCGCTTGCCGGGTGTTGTTGCATCGTGCTCATGCTTCCCATTTGGTGGCCGGCATGCGGGTCGGAGGAAGGTGCCGGCGGATTGGTGTGCCCTGCGTGTGGGTCGGTCGATGCCGCGGGCGCGGACGTTGTATGACCTGCATGCGGATCGGTCGCTTCTGGCGCAGGCATCACATGCCCGGCATGTGGGTCCGCAGCTGATGACGGCGATGCGGGAGCACTGGCCATCGCGCTGTGGTCCATAGCGGCGTGACCCATGCCCCCGTGACCCATGTCGGCCATCGTGAGCATCGGCCTGGGATCCAGGTCGGGAACGGGTGCGCGCAGCCCTTCCCGCACGGCAAGCGTGCCGGCGGCGAATCCGGTCCGGTCGTTCGATTGCGCGAATATCGTGAAGGCGTCCTGTCCAGACGGCTCTACGATGACGTCGAATGTTTCTGCGGTCGCGATTCGGAACTCGTCGACTGTGACGGGATGGACGTACTGCCCGTCCGCCGCGACGATCGTCATCTTCAGCCCGGGGATGCGGACGTCGAAGTACGACATCGCCGACCCGTTGATGAACCGAAGCCGAACGCGTTCCCCGGGCTTGAACAGCGCACTCCAGTTGGCTGCTGGAGGCATTCCGTTCATTAAATACGTGTAGGTGTAGCCGGAAACATCGGCGAGATCGGTGGGGTTCATCCGCATCTCGCCCCACATCTTGCGATCTGCGAGCGTTGCACCCAGCCCACGGGTCCGGATGTCACGGAGGAAATCACCAACCGTGCGCTGGTTCCGGTTGTAGTAGTCCGACTGTTTCTTCAGTTTTGCGAAAACGCGCTCGGGGCTCTCGTCAGTCCAATCCGTCAGCATCACCACGTGCTCACGGTCGTACTTGAACGGCTCTGGCTCAATCGGATCGATGACGAGGGGACCGTACACGCCGCGCTGTTCCTGAAAGCCGGAATGACTGTGATACCAGTAGGTGCCCCCCTGTCGCACCGTGAACCGGTATACGTACGCTTCGCCAGGGCTGATGCCATGAAAGCTCAGGCCGGGAACGCCGTCCATGTTCGCGGGCAGGAGGATGCCGTGCCAGTGGATCGAGGCGTGTTCGGTCAGAGCGTTGGATACGCGGAGCGTGACGATGTCACCCTCCTTCCAGCGCAGTGTCGGAGCAGGCAGCGACCCGTTGACGGTAAACGCGGTCTTCGGCGACCCGGTGATATTGATCGGCGTCTCACCGATTCGCAAGACGAACTCCGATCCGCTCAGAGTTCCCCAGGCCGCTCGGGTTGTGCCCTGAGCGACTACGGGTTCGCGCCACAGTCCGAGGCTGGCCGCCGCGCTGCCAATGGCCAAT
>DATFCF010000365.1:0-2784 GCA_035253445.1 Mycobacterium sp. | reverse complement strand
GCGACGTTGGCCGAGACTTTGATGGAGTTCTTGGCCATGCAACCTACGGTACCGTAACTTACGGTTCCGTATCCAGTCGTCAGAGCAATTCGAGCAGGAACGGCAGCTCCTGCGGCGCATACCAGGCCAGGTCGTGATCCTGCGCGTCGCCTACGACCAATTCCGCGTCCTCGTCGCCAAGGTCGGCGGCGTCGACGGCCTCGACCGCGGCCAGCACCGCCGACTCGGCGTCGGCGTTGTCGACATACGCGGCGATCACGTCGTCGAAGGCGATCGAACCCGCCACCCGCACCACCGCATCGTCCAGGTCGGGACGGGCCTTGACCTCCTGCGCTTCAGCCACCAGCACCGCCCGTCGCGGCGGCAGACCCGAGGTGTCGTCATCGAGAAGGCGCAACGACGCCAGCGCCGCGTCCCGCAGCGCCACGTCGGCCAGCTCGTCCTCGTCACCTTCGGCATAGGACTCCCGCAGCGTGGGCGTCACCGCGAATGCCGTTCCGTTGACGGCGTTCACCGACCGATCGGCCACCAGTCGCTGCAGCATGGCCAAGGTCACCGGAACGTAGACGCGCACCAAGCGAGCGTAACTACCCCGCGCCCGGATCCTTTTCCACAGCGATCACGAAGTCGTCGCCGTGTTGCGTGACGCCCGTGATGACTGCGCTGTCAACGGCCTCGGCGGCGTACTCCCGCCGTCGGATCGTGGCGAAGATCCTTGACCAGCGCGACGGCCAGCCCGACCATCACGAGCACCAACGGGATGCGGGATGACGTGGTCGGACGGCGACTTCAACGCCGCCTCGGTAGCTTTCTTGGTCTTGTCGCTCTTGGAGTTGGTCGTCATCGTTTGGCCATTCGACGGCGTCCTCAGTTACGGGTCAAGCGCTGGCGAGCATTGGCCGTTCACTGCGCGGCTTCCAGCAACTCCTCGAGCGATTCCCGCAGCAGGCTTGGCAATACATCGACGTCGCTCATGGCATCACGGTCAGCGTTGATGCCGAAGTACAGCATCCCGTTGTAGGAGGTAACGCCTATCGCGAGCACCTGGTTGCTCAGCAACGGCGGCACCGCATATGTCTCAAGGAGTTTGGTGCCCGCGACATACATCTGCTTCTGTGCGCCCGGCACATTGGTGATCAACAAGTTGAACAGCCGTGCCGAGAAGCTGGTGGCGACGCGAATTCCCATGGCGTGCAACGTCGGTGGCGCAAATCCCGACAACGTGACGATGGTCCTGGCATCGACGAGGCTGTTCGCCGTCGGATGCGACTCGGTGGCGTGCGCGATTTGCGACAGCCGCACAACCGCATTGCCTTCCCCCACAGGCAGATCGACCAGAAACGGCGACACCTCACTGATCGCCTGCCCTGGCCCGGTCGTATCAAGGTCGGCGTCGGGATAGACCGACATCGGCGCCATCGCCCGCACCGTGGAGGTCGACGTCACCGGCTCGCCACGGGACAGCAGCCAGTTCCGTAATGCGCCCGCGATCACCGCGAGCACGACGTCGTTGACGTCGCAGTCGTACCGGGCACGCACCAATCGGTAGTCCTCGAGCCGCCCGGTGGCCACGGTGAATCGCCGGTTACGCGACACCGTCGTGTTCAGCGGGCTATTCGGCGCGGTGCCGCGAGCGACCGTGCGCGCCACGTCGGCGACCCGTCGACCCACCGCGAGCAGCTGTCCGCTGTTGGTCGCCACCTCCGTCACCGCGGACCGCACGGTGGCCAGCTGCTCGGCCGGGCGCGTCACCCACTCCCCGACCGCGCCGAGCATCAGCCGTTGATCGCTGGGCTCGCGTGCCGGAATCCAGATGTCCTCCCCGAATTCCGGGGGCTTCTGAGTGCGGTCGGCGATGACGTGGCCGATCTCCAGCGCGGTCATTCCGTTGACCAATGCCTGATGCGACTTGGTGTAGATCGCGATGCGGTTGCGGGCCAGTCCCTCGACGAGGTACATCTCCCACAGCGGCCGCGACTTGTCCAGTGGCCGCGAACCCAGCCGCGCGACCAGGTCGTGCAGCTGCGCGTCGCTGCCCGGCGACGGCAGCGCGGAGCGGCGGATGTGATAGGTGATGTCGAAGTCGCGGTCATCGACCCATACCGGCCTGGCCAGGCCGAGCACCACTTCGCGCACCTTCTGGCGATAGCGCGGGATCTGCGGCAGCCGCGCTTCGACGGTGGCGAGCAGCGTTTCGTAGCTCAGCCCGCTGCGCGGCTTGCGCAGGATCGACAGCGAACCGACATACATCGGGGTCGAGCTGTTCTCCAGGTGATAGAACGACGCATCCGACGCCGACAACCTGGTCACCATTGCGGCGCGGCCCTCCCCTGTGAATGTGTTGTCGCGTTCAATGAACCCCCCGGACACGTTATCGGCAGATTCTGCTGTCCCGCATCACGGGTGCATGGAACCCCCTGCAAACCATGCGATCATGAATGAGTCTGCGACTCTCCAGCAGATCCCGTCCCCCCGCGCCGACCGCTGGAGAGCATCGATGACCGCATCCCGCATCCCGTCCGAACGCACATCGTTCACGTCGCCGATCATCAATTACGAACCGGCGCCCCTCGGCGCGGCATTGTGCCCGCCGCCCTCACCCGCGGCGCTGCACCGTTCAACGCCACGCCGGTCCCCCTGCCCTTCGGGCGGGTGGGGCCCCGGCTTGCGAGGGGAGTACTCCCAGCGTCCGGTCGCATCCCGACCGTTGGTTCGGGATCCTCAGCCGCCGCACGCGGCGGTCGTGTTCGCCGACGCGGCGCTGCGAAGGGTGCTCGAAGTCAT
>DATFCF010000364.1:0-2866 GCA_035253445.1 Mycobacterium sp. | reverse complement strand
GCGCATCCGCAGCGACATCGACCGGGACAAGATCTTGACCTCCGCCGAAGCCAAGGAATACGGGATCATCGATGAGATCACCCAGATCCGGAAGCTTTCCGCAGTCCGATCCTGACCCGGCGTTGCCCGCGACACGCCGAGCGGTCGGCGAAGTCGCATCCGCCCGGAGATATCGGGGAGGCTAGTCCTCCCGCATGGCAGGGTCGGGCGGGTACGGTCAAGCACACATACGCAGACAGGCGCGCTGCGCACTACGCGCCGGGAGGGACTAGAGGCCAGCCCCCATGGCACGGATCGGTGACGGCGGCGACCTGCTCAAGTGCTCGTTCTGCGGGAAGAGTCAAAAGCAGGTCAAGAAACTCATCGCGGGTCCCGGTGTGTACATCTGTGACGAGTGCATCGATCTGTGTAACGAGATCATCGAGGAGGAGCTCGCCGACGCGGGTGATGTCAAGCTCGATGAACTGCCCAAACCCAGCGAGATTCACGACTTCCTTGAGACCTACGTCATCGGCCAGGACGACGCCAAGCGCACGCTCTCAGTGGCCGTATACAACCATTACAAGCGCATTCAAGCCGGGGACAAGGGTCGTGACGACGAGATCGAACTGGCCAAGTCGAACATCCTGATGCTCGGTCCCACCGGGTGTGGGAAGACCTACCTGGCTCAAACTTTGGCGAAGCTGCTCAACGTGCCGTTCGCCATCGCTGACGCGACCGCGCTGACCGAAGCCGGGTACGTCGGTGAAGACGTGGAAAACATCCTGCTCAAGCTGATCCAGGCAGCGGATTACGACGTGAAGCGGGCTGAGACCGGGATCATCTACATCGATGAGGTCGACAAGATCGCCCGCAAGTCGGAGAACCCCTCGATCACCCGCGACGTCTCCGGCGAGGGCGTCCAGCAGGCACTGCTGAAGATCCTGGAGGGCACCACCGCAAGCGTTCCACCTCAGGGTGGGCGCAAGCACCCGCACCAGGAGTTCATCCAGATCGACACGACGAATGTCCTGTTCATCGTCGCTGGTGCGTTCGCTGGTTTAGACAAGATCATCGAGGATCGGATCGGTAAGCGGGGGTTGGGTTTCGGCGCCGAGTTGCGGTCCAAGGCCGACATCGACGCCTCCGACGTGTTCGCTGATGTCATGCCGGAGGACTTGATCAAATTCGGGCTGATCCCTGAATTCATCGGTCGGCTTCCGGTGGTGGCCAGTGTGACGAACCTGGACAAGTGTTCGCTGGTGCAGATTCTCACCGAGCCACGCAACGCTCTGTCCAAGCAGTACAGCAAGCTCTTCGAGATGGACGGTGTGGAGCTGGAGTTCACCAGCACCGCGTTGGATGCGATCGCCGATCAGGCCATCCTTCGCGGCACCGGTGCACGCGGGCTGCGGGCCATCATGGAAGAAGTGCTCCTGCCGGTGATGTATGACATCCCCAGCCGCGACGATGTGGCCAAGGTGGTCATTACCGAGCAGACCGTGCGCGAGAACGTGAACCCCACAATCGTGACCCGGCAGCCGACCCGCCGCGAACGCCGCGACAAGTCCGCCTGATCCTCCAGTTGAGGGCTCTTCAAGTACCGCCAACCCCTTTCTGAGCAGCTCTCAACTGTTACCAACCGCTTCCGATTTCTTCAAGACACCACGGCTTCCGTGGACGATGATGGCGTGATGAATCCGTCCAGTCTCGATCCGCAGCACCTCCATCGGCTGCGAACGGTCTGCCTGGCGTTTCCCGAGGCGACCGAGAAGCAGGCCTGGGGCGACCCTTCGTGGCGGATCCGGGACCGCATCTTCGCCATGCAAAAGGGTAACTACGACGGCGGGCGGCCCTCACTGTGGTTGAAAGCGCCTGCTGGCGCGGCCGAGGTACTCGTCTCGGCGGATCACGACCGCTTCTTCGTACCTCCGTATGTCGGGCACAAGGGCTGGATCGGGGTGTACCTGGACGGCCCGGATCTCGACTGGGAAGAACTCGGCGACCTCATCACGGACAGTTACCGGTTGATTGCACCGAAACGCTTGGTCAACGGCCTGGGCAAGGGCTGAGGCCAGCGGCGGTCAGAGGCTGACTTCCGCGACGAGTGCGTCATCGCTGGTCGTGACGACATCGATCTGCGCGATGTGGCCGGCAGCTTGCACATCGTGGCGAGCCTCCTCGAACAAACCGAGGAAGGAATGGGATCCCCGGACCGTCAACCGCTCGACCTCCGCGCGCATCGAAAGCTTTGCGTCTGACTTACTTTTGCGCACGATACGCATGACGCCCGCTGCTGTCGAAAGAACGCGAGGGTCAACGTCGCCGCAGACGGCGTAAAGATCGCTGGCTGCGGGCCAAGGCGCACGGTGCACCGTTCCGGGACACCACCAAGACCAAACTTCCTCGGTGGTGAACGGCATGAACGGAGCGAACAAGCGAAGCAGGGTAGACAGCGCCACGGCTAGCGCACCGCGAGCCGAATTTGCCCCCTGCTCGCCGTACTCGCCGTAGGCGCGGACCTTGACCAACTCCACGTAGTCGTCGCAGAAGGTCCAAAAGAACTTCTCGGTCCGCTCAAGTGCGCGAGCGTAGTCGTAACCCTCGAAGGAGCGCGTCGCATCATCGACGACCGCGGCGAGTTCGGCGAGCATCGCACGATCCAGCGCATCGGTGATGGCCGCAGTGTCATCAGCGACACCAAGACCGAGAACGAAGCGGCTCGCATTGAGTATCTTGACGGCTAGCCGGCGGCCCACCTTCATCTGGGCTTCGTCGAAGGCGGTGTCAGTACCAGGACGACCGCTAGCCGCCCAGTATCGGACCGCGTCTGACCCATGGCGCTCAAGCAGGCCCATTGGGGTGACGACGTTTCCCTTGGACTTGG
>DATFCF010000363.1:0-7504 GCA_035253445.1 Mycobacterium sp. | reverse complement strand
GCTACTTCCTGACCGAGCGGGTCACGAACCGATTCCTCTGGGGTGACGCCTTTGCCCGGCCCGTTGAGATCACGCTGCCGAACTTCGAGCTGTACGTGATCCCATGTCTCGCATTTGAGCGCCCAGCGGCATGAGCAGCCTGGATGTAGAACCTCAGCCGCTCGGGCAAGAAACAGTCGGGACCACTCCCGTGCTGATCTACACGGTTCCGGCGGTTTCGCCGGACTCTGGCCTCACAGTCAAATCCGCGACCATCCGGAAGATCAACGCGGCCAATCTCAAGAGCACGCCGGGTCGCGTGCGCGTGTGGATCGTGCCTCCCTCAGGCACGCCCGACGATTCCACGGTGCTCATGCCGGACCTCATCGTGCCGGAGAACGGCGTCGGCTGGGACGACGGCATCACCGTGATCAACGCCGGCGGCGAGATCTGGGGATCAGGCGATAGCGTGGATGCCTTCACGATCACGGTCAGCGGCGCGCTGACCGTCGTGGTGCCCTAATGGCGATCGGGACGACTCCAGGGTTCTCGGTTCAGGGTCCGCAGGGTGTCCAGGGGGTGCAGGGCACACAGGGTGTCCAGGGCGCTGCGGGCACCGGCGTCACGTGGCGCGGCCAGTGGGACAACGTCACGGCCTATTCCGTCAACGACGCCGTGTTCAACAATGGGTCGTCCTACGTCGCGATTAACCCAAACACGAACAGCGAGCCGCCAAGCGCGGATTGGGAACTTTTCGCCGAGCAGGGCGCCCAGGGCCCGCAGGGTGATGACGGAGCGCAGGGCCCTCAGGGGACTACCGGATCTCAGGGCCCGCAAGGCGACGACGGAGCCCAAGGGCCGCAGGGCGATGATGGTGCCCAGGGAGCCCAAGGTGCCCAGGGCGCCACCGGTTCGCAGGGAGTACAAGGCGCCCAGGGCGCGCAAGGCGCTCAGGGTGCGCAGGGAGCCCAAGGCGCCCAAGGAAATCAGGGCACGCAGGGGAACCAAGGGAACCAAGGCACCCAGGGCAATCAGGGCACGCAAGGGACGCAGGGCGTGCAGGGTGCGACCGGATCGCAAGGTGCGGTCGGCGGCGCGGTCATTCAGTATCTGTTCAGCACGTCGACTTCATCGGGGCCGGCGTCGGGGACGATCCGCTTCGACAATGCCACCTTCGCGTCGGTGACCCACGTCTACGCGCACAAGGCCGACAAGAACGCGGTAGATATCTCCGCTCTGCTCGCGCTGTTTGCTGTGAACACCACGATCCGCATATTCCAAGACTCGGGCTCCGCGAACTTCTACGCGTTCCTGATCACGGCGATCACCGTGAACGCGAACGATTACGATTTCACGGTCACGCCCGTTTCCGGAAGCAGCGTCGGGATCACCTTCCCCAATGGCACGGCCGTGTCGATGGGCTGGTCCATCAAGGGCGCGCAGGGTGCCCAGGGGACTCAAGGCACGCAGGGCACTCAAGGCGCTCAAGGCAGTCAGGGGGCGCAGGGGGCGCAAGGAGCCCAGGGAGCCTCTGGCGGCACGGTGACGGTGGTCGATCTAACCCAAGGGGCGACGGTCACGATCGACGCCTCGACGGGCAACTATTTCAGGTTGACGGCGAACCAGAACTTCACGCTCGCCAACCCGACGAACCCGATCCACGGCCAACGCATCATGCTCCGGATTCTGCAAGACGGGACTGGAAGCCGCGTCATCACCTACGGGTCCAAGTTCCGGTTCGGGGCCGACATCACCTCGGCCGTGCTGTCCACCGCCGCGAATAAGACAGACTACTTGGGCTTTGTCTACGACTCAACGGCCGACAAGTGGGACGTGGTCGCCTTCGTGAAAGGATATTAGCGAATGAGCACTCTGATCAGTCCGAGCACGGTCATTCGCCTCGATGGCGACGTGAGCAACAATGCCACGGCCTTCGCGGATGCGACGGGCTTATCCTTCATCGCGAATCCCAACTCGGATTATTTGATCGAGGCGTTTCTGGTTTACGTCGCGGCGGCGACGACGACTGGTCTGAATCTCGGGATCAATGGCCCCGCGTCTCCCGTCGGAGTGCTTGGCGAGTGGCGAGCGTATACCTCGGCTACGGCGGCTCTGCTCCGCCAGTTCACCGCGTACAACTCTGGCACTCCGACCACCGGAGTGCTGGCGGCCAGCTCTCCGCAGTTTGCGCAGTTTACCGCAATGATCCGGACGAACGCGGCCGGGGGACCGGTTACTCTCCGATTCGCGAGCGAGGTGGCTGGATCGGCCGTCACGATCAAGGCGGGCAGCATCATCCGGGTGCAGCAGTTGGCACCAGTATCGACGGTCAATACCATCGAGCGGATGTATGCAGTCATCCAGCTCTGCCAGAATCTTTCGACGATGCAGAACAACATGCGGGCGAACGTCCAAGCGATTAAGGCGTCTCACGATACTCCTGGTGCGGTCGTGACGACTGTGGCTGGGGGATATACTGCCGGGTCCGGTACGCTGACAGTCGCGAATGCGGCAGCTATCTCGGTTGGGACGCTTTTGGGCCTGAACAATGCCGCGCATACCGTCCTTTTGGTCACGGGCAAGAACGGCAACGTTCTGACCGTGGTGGTCAAGCAGAACGACGCGGACGCGGCGACTGGCGTCGCGGTGGCTTCAGTAAGCGCGCTGTTCGAAGACTTCCCGGCCACGCAGCAGGCCGTGCGCGACCTCGGGCGTGCGTTCCTTCAGCGGCTCGACCTGAACGCGGCCGTCGTGACACCGCACGCGACCGAGGTCTCCGACGGCGCCGCCGCGCTCGGCATTCTTTTCCAGGATATGACAGACCGCTACAATCTTCTGCGGACCTGGGCGACCAATCTCAACACGGCCACCATCACGAACCAGACTGAACTAGACAACGGCGTAGCGGCGGTGCTCGCCAACGTGCCGGCGAGCATACTGCCCTTCTGAGCTGTGGCGTTCGACATTGGCTTCAATTTCCGCCAAACGGCGGTGTTCGTCACTGATCCAGCCTATGGCGTGCCGGTGCTTGGAGAAGCCTTTCCCCATACTTATACGAATGTCAACGGCTACAGCGTCAATGGTGGTTGGGACACCTCAATATCTATATACGACAACAATGCGGCGAACGATCCGCGCATAGCAGGCTCGAATTACAACGGCTCTGTCGGCAACAATGGCGTGGTTAAGCAATTCAAGGTCGATTTAAGCAGCGGTTCAGCCCCAGGGGCAGGAACATACGATGTAGATGTAGCAATGGGAGAGACAGGATTTGCTGATATTCAAGACTTCAAAATCCTTGATACCAGCACTGTACTAATTGACGGGACTAACGGTGGAGCAGGATATGTGACCGGCTCCGGACATTTTATCGATGCCACGTTGGCGAACATCGTCGCAAGCACCACGTGGACCGGAACGAAAGCCACGAAAACATTTGCGACGACTCTCGCCGCAGTCGGAATTGGGTATGACAATGTAGGGGGCCTGAGCATCGTTGCACACTTCCGCCTGACGCTCCAGGACAGCGGGGCACGACGCAGCGCGTTTCTCCCGTTTTTCGTCCCAGGCCTCCTGAGCACCCCATCGTGAGTATCCCGCCAGATTCTCCAGCTCAGACAATTACGCCGGTCTGGCCAGAAACTGACCGTGAGATCACGGTTCGTGCGGGCGATGACCTCCAAGCTCAGACCGACGCGTTGCCACCGAATGCCGGGCTGGTGGTCGATGCCGGAGCGAAATTTCCCCCGCTCCACATTCCAAAATGGGCCGCCGTGGGATGGCGACGCATCCGGAGCAGCCGAGACGGCGTGCCGTTCATCGTGGAGACGCCAAATGGCGGCTCGGCGCTTGATTGCGCGATGGGCGCCCGGCAGCTTGCGATTCAAGACATCCAGGCATCGGTCGCGCCCACCGTGTCGACGATGTTTTTTCTCGCTTACTTCGGCATCGCCTTCGACGTGCCCGTGTCGGCCATCGAATTCCCCGAGGATATCCACTTGTTCCGGCCCAAGATCCTGGGGAATCCCACGCTCGATATGCAGTGCGGTCTCGTGCTCGATGGGAAGCGCATGACCGTCACCGGAGCGAATATCTCCGAGATTCACCATCGCGGCGCGGATAGCCAAGCCATTGGACATCGCCAAGGACCAGGGCCGTTCCTCGTGACGGACTCGTTCCTCGAGGCGGCCGGCGAAAATGTCATGTTCGGGGGCCAAGATCCGCGTGTGCCGAATGTCGTGCCCGGCGATGCGGTCTACCTGCGCAACACGTTCAGCAAGCGGCCGAGCTGGAATCCGGCCGATCCAACCTACGCGGGCATCCGCTGGGTTCTCAAGGCCTATGTGGAGCTGAAGAACTGCCAGCGGGTCGTCTTCCGGGGCAACACGGTCAAGGGCAATCGAGCGGGCTGGCCCGCCTGGGTTGTCGACGCGTTCAATCAGGACGGAACTGCTCCATGGTCCGTCGTGCAGGACGCGCTGTTCGAGTACAACGCCAGCGAGGACACCATCGCCTTCGTGCAGCTCTGGGCGGGAACGGCCAACATCCGCCGCGTGCTCTTCAGGCAGAACCTCGCCAAAGTGGTGGACCCGGGCCCCGGTGGCAACGCCTACCTCCGGGGCAGCGTGGGCTATATCTCCACGTCCGCCCCGTACATCGCGGAAGATGTGGCGTTCGAGGACAACGTGATCCCCGGAATCAGTGGCGCCGGACTCACCGTGGGCCAGTTCGCCAACATGCCTCGCCTTACGATGAATCGGAACATCTGGCCCCAGGGTCCCGCGTGCGAAGGCTTCTGGAACTGGTATGAGTCGCCCGGCTCCTTCGTGCAGATCACGGCGCCCGGCTACGCCGCAGACAAAAACGTGATGTGGGGCCAGACGCCGGCGGCCGTGCGCTACATCGATTCGGAATTCCGGCGGTTCCTCGGTGCGCCCGCAGCCGGATTGAATCCTGATGGAACGCTGACCCCCGAGAGCCCGCTCCGCGCCTATGGGGTGGGGCTCGACTTCGCTGGACTCGCGGCGGCCATGGCGCCGCCAACTAGCGCGACGCCGCCCGGCGCTCCGGCGTCCGTTCGCGTCACGAGCGCACATTTTCAGGAGGCCTGACATGACACTCGGTACATGGACCGTGGTTCTTGAGGCTGATCGAGTGGACGAAGACGACGTGGTCGGCTACCGCTTCTATAGCGGATCGGTCGCCCAGCCGCCTGATGTGCCTCAGAGCGCCGGGAATCCGCAGAAGACGATGGTGCTCGAGAGCGTGGAATCCACCATCCCGGTGGCGACGTTCGGGGTGACGGCGGTGGACAACGGCGGCCTGGAGTCCCTCCGGACCGACCTGAGCGTTCGGCTCGACGCGGATGCGCCGACCAAGCCGGGCGCTCTGCGCCTGGTCTCTGCGGTTTTCGTCCCGGCGGGCTGAGGCCTTCAAGACGACGCCTTCGCGGTCGCGGCGGTCACGTTGGCGGATCTGCCCGTGGCGGGCTACTTCCGTCACGTGATCGCCCGACCATGACACTCGGCAATCTCGGCATCGTGGTAGGGCTTGTCATCGTTCTGGCCATCGCGATATTCTGGTGGCGGTCCACGCAGTGATCTCGATTATCACGCCGCTCTCATCGGCCGGTAACCCGTTCATCGGGGCGGCCTACCAGTCTCTCCGAGCCCAGACGATCACGGAGTGGGAGTGGATCGTGCTCTCGAACAAGGGCGGCTTCGCGCCGATGGACATGCGCAGCGATCGGCGCGTGCGTCTGGTGCGCGAGGAGCACGACGGGATCGGGCGGCTCAAGAAGCGGGCGTGCGCGCTCTCGACCAGCTCGGTCATCGTTGAACTCGACCACGATGACCTGCTCGCTCCGACCGCGCTCTCGTCCATCCTCGACGCGATGATCATGGGCGCGGACTTCGTCTATTCGGATTTCGCGGAGTTCCTGACCGACTCGTGGATGCCGAACACTCCGATGCGTGCGGATTGCGGCTGGTCGACCTATCCGATCACGTGGGATGGGCATAAGCTACTCGCGCATCGGGCGCCTCCGGTCACCCCGCAGAATCTGCGGCTCATCGATTGGGCGCCGAATCATGTGCGGGCATGGACGCGCAAAGCCTATGAGGCCGTTGGCGGGCATGATCCGGCCTTCGCGGTCGGGGACGACCATGACCTCATGGTGCGGATGTACCTGGCCGGCTTCCGCTTTGCCCGCGTGCCCCAGTGCCTCTACGCCTATCGGGTTCACTCCTTGAACAACGTGCGGACGCAGAACGCGGCGATTCGCAAGGCGACCGAGCAGGTCTACAGCCGCAGCATCTTCCAGCTCGCCGAGAAATTCGCGATGGATCAGGGATTGGCCAAGGTCGACCTCTGCGGAGGGATCGACTGCCCGAGTGGTTATACGCCTTACGACCTCACGCTCGGCCACGATCTGAACGAGTCGTGGCCGATCCCCGATGATTCGGTCGGCGTGCTCCGAGCCTACGATGCCCTCGAGCATCTGCGCGACCCGATCCATTCGATGAGCGAGGCCTATCGGGTGCTCGCGCCGGGCGGGTTCTTCATGATCTCGGTGCCGAGCACGGATGGGCGAGGGGCCTGGGCCGATCCGACCCACGTCTCCTACTGGAATTCGCAGTCCTTCCGCTATTACACCGATCGCCGCTTCAGCCGCTACATTCCGCACTTCAAGGGGCGGTTCCAGCTCTCGCGGGTGATCGACTGGTTCCCGAGCGAGGAGCAGAAGCTTCACAATCTTGTGGTGACCGAGGCCCAACTGTTCGCGCTCAAGCCCGGATATGAGCCGATGGGCGAAGTCAAGATATAGATAGGCACGTGGCCTGCTTCGTTACGGGTGGCGAGCATTGCTGGCATGACGGGGATCGCCAGAGCCATGGCGGCGATACCGCAATTCTGTTTCAACATTGCTGCCACGGAGATGGTCGCCGAGCAGTCGCACTCCGCGCCGAATATATGCGTGGACACGGTGAGGGCGGAATCCAGTGGGCAATGGTCGGTGAATTAGAAAGACAAGAAGCCATATGAGCCTGCGGGACGACGCATTCGACATTGGCGCACTCAATCGTGCCGACCTGCCCTATGCCGCCTATTACCCCAAGGTCAGGGTCACCGCGCGCCTCACGGTCGTTGCCGATCTCCCGGTCGAATGGGGCGCGACGGCGGTTCCGGCTCGCGAGACCGGTGGCTCGTATGTGCGCCCGGTCCGGAAGGGACGCCGGGTCACGGTTCGGACCTGCGTCGACGTGCCCGCTGTCTACGCCTGCCACACGGTGCGGGGGCGGCAGCGCATCCCGACGACGGTAGAAGTCGGAGGCGCCATCGAGGTCGGTCATCGCCTTCGCATAGTGGACCCGTTGCCTGGGGTGATCCGCGAGGAGGATGAACTGCTCGCGCTTATCGCGGCCGAGCTGTGATGATTGCTAACCCATTCGCACCGGCTCGAGATCAGCACCTTCATGGTCCGGGTCGGGGCTCCGACGGGTGCACGCCGTCCGCCTTACTCGCA
>DATFCF010000362.1:0-3822 GCA_035253445.1 Mycobacterium sp. | reverse complement strand
AGCGCTCATCGGTGTGCTCTCCTCTTCGCGCAAGCGCTCATCGGTGTGCTCTCCTCTTCGCGCAAGCGCTCATCGGCCGGGAATCCAATCCGTTCCCGCCAACGGCACCCGCGCCATGGCCGCCGCCTCGATGCTGACCGCCACGAGGTCCTCGGGTTCCAGGTGGCCGACGTGCGCCTTACCGCAGGCCCTGGCGATCGTCTGGGCTTCCATCGTCAACACGCGCAGGTAGTTGGCCAATCGGTGGCCGCCCGCGACCGGGTCGAACCGGGCGGCCAGCTCGGGATCCTGCGTGCTGATCCCCGCCGGGTCGTTGCCGTCCTGGAAGTCGTCGTAGAAACCCGCTGCGCTGCCCAGCTTCTCGTATTCGGCGGCGTACCGCGGGTGATTGTCGCCAAGCGCTATCAGCGCGGCGGTACCGATCGCCACCGCGTCCGCGCCCAGTGCGAGTGCCTTGGCTACGTCGGCGCCGCTGCGGATGCCGCCGGAAACGATGAGCTGAACCTTGTGGTGCACACCGAGCTCCTGCAGCGCCTCAACGGCCTGCGGTATCGCGGCAAGAGTCGGAATGCCGACATGTTCGATGAACACGTCCTGGGTGGCGGCGGTCCCGCCCTGCATACCGTCGACCACGACGACGTCTGCCCCGGCGTGCACGGCAAGCTTCACGTCGTAGTAGGTGCGGGTGGCGCCGACCTTGACGTATATCGGCTTTTCCCAGTCGGTGATCTCGCGCAGTTCGCCGATCTTGATGGTCAGGTCGTCGGGACCGGTCCAGTCAGGGTGCCTGCAGGCCGAGCGCTGGTCGATGCCCTGCGGCAGCGTGCGCATCCCTGCGACGCGTTCGGAGATCTTCTGCCCGAGCAGCATGCCGCCACCGCCGGGCTTGGCGCCCTGCCCGAGCACCACCTCGATCGCGTCGGCCTTGCGCAGGTCGTCGGGGTTCATCCCGTAGCGCGACGGGAGATATTGGTAGACAAGGCATTTGCTCTGTCCACGCTCCTCGGCCGTCATCCCGCCGTCGCCGGTCGTGGTGGATGTGCCGACCTCACTGGCACCGCGGCCCAGCGCCTCCTTCGCAGGGCCGGACAGCGCGCCGAACGACATGCCGGCGATGGTTACCGGAATAGCAAGGTGCAGAGGGTGTTTGGCGTAGCGGTCACCGAGCACGACGTCGGTGCCGCACCGTTCGCGGTATCCCTCAAGCGGATAGCGAGACATCGATGCGCCAAGGAAAAGTAGATCATCGAAGTGCGGCAGCGCCCGCTTGGCGCCCCAGCCGCGGATGTCGTAGATGCCGGTCTCCGCGGCACGCTGGATGGCGGCGATGGTGGGCCGGTCGAAGGTGGCCGACTCGCGAAGGCCCAGCGATGCGCGCGTGTCTGTTGTATGGGTCATGTCAGTATGCCGATGCGTTGTCGATGTGGAAGTGGTAGAGCGAACGGCCCGAGCCGTAACGGGAGTACGCCTTGGTGTCGTCGTCGTCGAAACCGGCCGCCTTCAAGAGGTATCCGAGCTCCTCGTGGTGTTCGGGCCGCATCTCCTTGGCGACGCAGTCCGCGCCTAGCGAAGCGACCGTGCCGCGGACATAGATGCGTGTCTCGTAGATCGAGTCGCCGAGTGCCTCACCGGCATCGCCGCGCACCACGAGCCGGCCCGCCTGCGCCATGAACGCGCTCATGTGGCCGATGTTGCCCCCGACGACGATGTCGACACCCTTCATCGAGATACCGCACCGTGCGGCGGCGTTGCCCTCGATCACGAGGAGGCCGCCGTGTGCGGTGGCGCCTGCCGACTGTGATGCGTTGCCCTTGACCCACACGCTGCCGCTCATCATGTTCTCGGCCACCCCGGTGCCTGCGTTGCCGTTGATGACGATCTCGGCCTGCTTGTTCATGCCCGCTGCGTAGTACCCGACATGGCCGTCGACGGTGATTTTCACGGGTGCGTCGACGCCGACCGCGACATTGTGTGCACCGGAGGGGTTTTCGATCACGAACTCGCCGTCGAGGTCGGGTAGGTGCAGGGCCGCGTTCACGTCGCGCAGTGATGTGGAGCGCAGGTCGAAAGTTCTGGCGGAAAGCGTGGCTGTCATTTTTTCCATGCGTAGACGACCTCCGGCTCAGGTTCCCAGATTCTGGCGTTCTCGACACCGGGCAGACCGACGAATGCCCGGTACTCACTGGCCATCGCGACCCAGTCGTCGGTCTCGGCGATGACAGCCGGCTTGCACGCGATCGCGTCGCGCACCACGGCGAACGAGTCGCGGTTGGAGACCAGTAGCGTGTAGAAGCCGTCGAATGTGCCGCACAGCTCTTTGAGCGCGGTTTCCACGTCGAGGCCGTCAGCGAGCTTCTGGGCGACGAAGCGGGCACCGACCTCGGTGTCGTTCTCGCTGTCGAATTCGACTCCGGTCGCCCGTAATTCGCGACGGATGGTGGCGTGGTTGGCGAACGAGCCGTTGTGCACCAGGCATTGATCGGGCCCGACGGCGTAGGGGTGGCAACCCGAGGGCGTCACCGCCGACTCCGTCGCCATCCGGGTGTGGCCGACGCCCTGCCAGCCCGCAGCGTTGGCCAATCCCCAGGCGTCGGTCAGCGCCCGCGGGTGCCCGACGCCCTTCAGCACGGCAAGGTCGTTGCCGAACCCGGCGATCAGCGCCCGCGGATAGGCGGCCTTGGCGGCAGCCAGAAGGGAGTCCGACGATGCCTGAGCCGTAAGGAGATACGTCTCAGCGAGCCGAGTGACCGACACGTCGGGTCCAAGCGCGGAGGCCACCTCCTCGGTCGTCGCGTCGACCTCGAGGAGTGAAACGCTGCTGCTTCCGGGTGGCGTCCACGTCGGGTCTCCGTACACGGCGACGCCAGCGGAGTCAGAACCGCGGTTGGCCATCTCGCACAACATGCCCGTGAGGAGTTGTCCCAGTCGGGGGTAGAGCACCGGATTACGCAGGTGCAGTCCGACGATCCCGCACATGGCTTGTCTCCCTTCTTTGTTGAAGTTTCAGAATGCGGTTAGGTACTGGTCGACTTCCCACGGGCTGACCGCGCTGTGGTAGGCGAAGAACTCCTCGCGTTTGAGGTTCGCGAAGTATGCGGCGACTCCTTCGCCTGCCGCATCGAGCGCGCCTGCGACGACGGCGTCGCTCTCGAGCTCGTCGACCGCGTGCAGCAGAGTCGGCGGTAGCGTCGAACGATCCTGGGAACCAATGGCTCCCGGGTTGGCGCTTCGCTTGATGCCGTCCATGCCCGCGCCGAGCGCGGCGGCGATGGCCAGGTAGGGGTTGGCCGAGCCGTCGCCGCCGCGCAGCTCGACGCGCTGGTCGTCGGGGACACGGATGTAGTGGGTGCGGTCGTTGCCGCCGTAGGTCGGGGTCCGAGGTGCCCAGGACGCGCCGGATGACGTCGATATCGCACCGGTTCGCTTGTAGGAGTTGACCGTTGGTGCGACGACGGCTTGCAGCGCAGAGGCGTGGTCGAGGATTCCGCCGATGAACGAGTATGCGGTCGGTGAGAGGCCGAGCCCGCGCTCGTCCTCGTCGGCGGCGAAGGTCGGGCTGCCGCCGCTGGTCAATGACAGATGCAGGTGCAGGCCGCTGCCGGTCTTGTCCGCGAACGGTTTTGGCATGAACGTGGCGACCATGCCGCGCTCCGCCGCGATCATCGTCAGCAGATATCGCAGTGTCACCACGCGGTCCGCGGTGGTCAGCGCGTCGGCGAACTGGAAGTTCTGCTCGAACTGGCCGTTCGCGTCCTCGTGGTCGTTGGCGTAGTTGCCCCAGCCCATGGCGTTCATCGCGGCCGAGATGCCGGTCAGGTGGTC
>DATFCF010000361.1:0-6159 GCA_035253445.1 Mycobacterium sp. | reverse complement strand
GAGCCGGAGCGCGAGTAGAACTCCGAGGCCCAGGCGGCGTCGAAGCCGGCGAGGTCGGTAGCCTCGGCGGTCTCGACAAGGGTGGCCAAGTCCGCGCCGAGCACCGAGACCCCGTACGTGCTCACGACGCCGCCAGCCTGAATCGGACCAGCCCAAGGTCCTCGTTCACCCGCTCGAACACTGCGCGCACTCTCGCCCCGATCGCAACTTCATCTGGGGCCACGCCCTCGAGACTGGCCAACAACTGCGGCCCCTCGTCCAGACGAACGAGCACGACGACGTACGGCTCGCTGCGCGGGAACGAGTCCCACGGGGGGCGGTACACCGGCGCGAAACTGACGATCTCACCAGTACCCGCCGCGGTCTCCCAGGCCAACTCACCGTCATGGCAGACGGGACACACCAGCCGCGGGTAGAGGAAAGGGTGGTCGTTCGCGCACCGCTGGAAGACGAGTACGCCGCGGGCCGCTGCTGCGAAGTAGGGACGGTTGACATCGGTCAGCGGCGGCAGCGCCTCAGGATCGTGCAGACCGTCGAGAGAACTCGAAGCTGCGGTCATGACGCTCCCTCCATCACCATGCTGACGTGACTGCACAGCATCGAGCCGTAGCTGTGCACGAACGCGGTATCCGCCCCGGGCACCTGACGGCCCTCGGCGCGACCGGACAACTGCCAGTAACCCTCAAGGATCTGCGAAATGCCAGAGGAGGTCCCGGTGTGCCCGAACCGGATCAGGCCGCCGTCGGTGTTCACCGGAAGGTCGCCCCCCGGATCGGCGCAGCCGTCACGGTAGAAATCGCCTGCCCCACCGGGCTTCACGAAACCCGCCTCCTCAAGGATCATCGCCGGGTTGGAGGCGAAGGCGTCGTAGAGCAAGGCGATGTCGATGTCGGCCGGCGCCCGTCCGGAGCGCTCGAAGGCCATCGGACCCGAACGGGCGGCCCCGGTGCGACCCGGCCGGGCCAGCGAGGTCAGAAAACCGTGGGTGTGACCCTCTCCGAAGCCGAGCAGGTGGACCGGCCGGTGCTTGCCCGCGCGAGCCCGGCGGGCCGAGCCCAGCACGAGCGCGCCACCGCCCTCGCAGGGAACCGAGCAGTGGTAGAAGTGGAACGGCCCGGCGATCGGGCGGGACGCCAGCACGTCCTCCACAGTCAGGCGTTGTGAGCGGTGCGCGATCGCCGCGGGATTCAGCGCGGCCCACCGGTCCTGCGACGCGGTGACCTCGGCGATGTCCGCCTTGCCCTGTCCCGTCTCGTGCATCCAGGCCTGCGCGATCAAACCGTACAGCGCCGGCACGGACGGTCCGTAGGGCATCTCGAACGCGTGGTCACACACCAGCGCCATCAGTTCGCGCCCGCCATCGCGGATCGGTGGAAACTTGCCCGCCGACACGACCAGCACCGTCTCGGCCTCGCCCCGGGCGATGACGTTACTCGCCATGCGCGTCATGGCCAGATGGGTCCCGCCGCCAAGCTGACAGGTCATCTGAAGTTTCAGGTTGTGCAGCCCGAGATAGTCCATGAGGTCCTCGGACAGGAAGATCGAACCCTCGTTCGTCATCGGCCCGGCGCACACGAGACCGTCGACCTCGTCTGGGACCACCCCTGCGTCGGCGAGAGCCGCGACCGCGGCGCGCACATGCAATTCAGTGGAGGTGTACGGAACGTTTCTTCCTGGAGCGAGTTCGGCGGCACCGATGATGGCCGGCTGGTCGTGTGGCATCCGGACTCCTTCCGACCACGCGTTCAACGCCGGTCCCGACGTGAACGACGGTTAGCATAGCGTGACTAGGGGGTCCGCGTCACCCCCGGCCCGCACCCGCCGCCAGCGCGGTATGGATTCTCTGGATGTCGTTGCGCCTCTTCCCAAGAGGGTGCTGCGATGACCGAAACCCGCGCCGATCGTGTCGTTTCTCGACGATGTCCAGGTGACAGATGAGGCCGATCGCGAAGCCCGCTGGTTCCGGTGGACGCCGGCACGCGCCCGGGCGGAATCTTGCGCGCTCAGTCGCGCGTTTTTCTGAAGTGGCGCGGTGACCGACCGGTCCACCGTTTGAAGGCATGTGTGAAGTTCGTGAGGTCCGCGTACCCGAGTTCTGCCGCGATCTCGCTTACAGACACCGATCTGTCGAGAAGTCGCAGAATTGCTCGCTCCTGCAAGAACGACTGACGTAATTCTCGAAAGGTGGTCCCCTCTTCGCTGAGGCGCCGCTTCAACGTGCTCGGGGATATCGAGAGCTCGCCCGCCGTCCGGCTGATGTTCGTTTTTCCGGGATCTTTCTCGAGCAGGTCCCTTACTTTTTCGGAGACCGACGTGTCACGTCGTTGATCGAGAGTTCGCTGCAAATCGGTGACGGCAATCCGGTACGCCACAGGATCGGAGAATCGACAGACCTCCTCGAGCGTAGCCGCGGGAACGTGGACGAACGAGCTGGGGGCGTCGAAGAAGATCCGACCCGCCAACACTTCGTCATGAAGAACCCACGACTCCAGCGCTGAATGACTCAGATGCAGTTCAATATTCGGTACGGCACCCGCGAGCATGTCGAGCAGACGCAACAGCGCCAGCCCACCGTAGGTGACGGCCAGGCAGTTCAGGCCCGCGTCACCGGTGCGACCGGTGAGCCCGATCGTGAGGCCGCGTTCCGTCGAATGGAACGACGGGCTGAGGGCTGTGGTGATCACCGGCAGATAAGCAAGCAACTCGACAACCTCGGCTACCGAGCCCGCGCTGACCAAGGGAACACTGAGTGCCCCAAAGGACGTCAGTTTGGCGTGTTCAGCGAACGCGAAACCCAGACGGGTTCCCTGATCACAATCGAAATCGGAATATATCTCCCTGAACCACCGTAAGGGGACCTGCGCGTCGCGGCCCACCAACATCGACTCGGTGACGTGCTCCCGAACCATGATGCTGCGGAGCGCAGTGCTGGCGTCATGCCCCAGCGCCTCACTGTCCAGCATCTGCAGGAAAGCCAGCGCTGGCATACCCGAGTCGTCGAGTTTCACGTGCCTCCCTGCGCGTGAGCTAAAAACACAACTTTTTGACTCCTGCGAGCCTAGCGACGCTGGTCACGCGCGACAACACTAGTGAAGAGAAGTAGCAGATTGAGGAGAGTTAACCATGGCAGTCGTCACCTTCGTCTCTCATGACGGCGAGAAGTACGAAGCCCCCTTGACCGAAGGGCAGTCCTTGATGCAGATCGCGGTCAATAACGCGGTGCCCGGCATCGACGGCGATTGCGGAGGGGAAGCCGCATGCGGAACGTGCCACGTGATCGTCGCTCCCGAGTGGTCGGACACGGTGGGACTCTGCGGCGCCAACGAAGAGGAGATGCTCGCGATGAACCCCGAGCGTCAGCGGACGTCGAGGCTGTCCTGCCAGATGGCCGCCTCCGAGGCATGGGATGGCTTGACGGTCGAGCTACCTGAGTTCCAGCTCTGAAACAACGTCATGGATTTGGAGGAAACAATAATGAGTATTCCCGCGGCAGTGGCCGCCAAAGCCCAGTCTGCCGTGCCTCTGGAGCTGCAAATCCGCGGCGCGCACGTGTACGACAAGACACGCCGGTGGGTAACCGGAACCAATGGTAAGAAGATCTTCACCGAGACGCCCATTCCCCCGGTCGAGGACGTCGATATCGCCGACATCGATCTCAGCAACCCGTTCCTCTACCGCCAAGGCCGCTGGAAGTCCTACTTCGAACGCGTGCGCAACGAGGCGCCGGTGCATTACCAGGCTCACAGTCCGTTCGGCCCGTTCTGGTCGGTGACCCGCCACGCGGACATCATCGCCGTCGACAAGAACCACGAGGCTTTCTCCGCAGAGCCGTTCATCATCATCGGGAGACCGCCTCGTTTTATGGACATCGCCATGTTCATCGCGATGGATCCGCCACAACACGACTTGCAGCGCGCTTCCGTCCAAGGGGTTGTCGCGCCGAAGAACCTGCGCGAGATGGAGGGGCTGATCCGCTCGCGTGTCCAGGAAGTGCTGGACGATCTACCGGTGGATCAGCCGTTCAATTGGGTGCACCACGTCTCCATCGAACTGACAGCGCGCATGCTCGCGACCCTGCTGGACTTCCCGTACGAGCAGCGGCACAAGCTCGTGGAATGGTCGGACCTCGCCACCTCCATGGAGCAAGCCAATGGTGGTCCTTCCGACAACGACAGAGTGTTTCGTGGCATGGTCGACATGGCGAAGGGGCTCAGCGCTCTCTGGCATGACAAGGCGGCCCGTACCGCCAACGGGGAGCGACCGGGCTTCGATCTGATCACGATGCTGCAGGCCAACGAGGACACTAAGGATCTCATCGACCGCCCGATGGAATTCCTCGGCAATTTAGTATTGCTGATCGTCGGGGGAAACGACACGACTCGCAACTCGATGAGCGGAGGGGTTCTCGCCTTGAACCAGTTCCCCGATCAGTTCGAGAAGTTGAAGGCGAACCCTGACCTGATTCCCAACATGGTATCCGAGATCATTCGCTGGCAGACCCCGTTGGCGTACATGCGCCGAGTCGCGAAAAAAGACATCATGTTGAACGGGCAATTCATCCGCAAGGGCGACAAGGTCGTGATGTGGTACGCCTCTGGTAACCGCGATGAGCGTGTCTTCGAGCGGGCCGATGAGTTGATCATCGATAGGAGCAACGCCCGCAATCACATCTCGTTCGGGTTCGGCGTGCACAGGTGTATGGGAAACCGACTTGCTGAGTTGCAGCTTCGAATCCTGTGGGAGGAATTGCTCCCTCGCTTTGAGAACATCGAGGTGGTCGGCGAACCCGAGTATGTGCAATCGAATTTCGTCAGGGGTATCAGCAAGCTGATGGTTCGCCTCACTCCCAGGCCAAGTGCGTGACTCCCGAACGAGCGGTGATCGTCGGCGCGAGCCACGCCGGCGCGCAGTTGGCAGCTAATCTTCGAAGGGAGGGGTGGTCTGGGGAGGTCGTGCTCATCGGCGACGAGGGGGGACTGCCCTACCACCGGCCTCCGTTGTCGAAGGGATACCTGGCCGGCAAGAACGGCCTCGACGACCTTCTGATTCGCGGCGCTGATTTCTACGAAAAGCAGAACATTCGACTCTTGAATGCGACCGTGGAGGCGATCCACCGGAGTGCCAAGCGTGTGTCTCTGAGCACCGGCGACACGCTGGCCTACACCACGCTCGCGTTGTGCACCGGCGCAAGGCCCAGACGACTCCCCACACCAGGGTTGGATCTTCCCGGAATTCACTACCTGCGTACCGCTGCAGACGTCGAGTTGATCCGTGCCGCCGCTACACCGGGTCGGAGGGTTGTGATCGTGGGCGGCGGTTACATCGGGTTGGAAACGGCGGCCTCGCTGTGTTCGCTCGGCATGAACGTCACTGTCCTCGAAGCAACCGAGCGTGTACTCGAAAGGGTCACCGCGGCGGAGGTTTCCGCGTTTTACACGCGAATCCACCGCGGCGAGGGAGTGGAGATCCGAACACACGCTCTCGTCGAAGCCTTCTCGGGTAACGGTGGGGTGCAGGAGGTGGTGCTGGCTGACGGCGAATCGATCCCCGCCGACTTGGTCATCGTCGGCGTCGGTGTGGTGCCGAACACCGAGCTCGCCTCGGCCGCAGGATTATCCGTCGACAACGGCATCGTGATCGACGACCAGGCCCGCACCAGCGACCCCGACATCGTGGCCGCCGGCGACTGCACCAGCCACACCATGGCTCGATACGGCTCGCGTATTCGTTTGGAATCCGTATCGAGCGCCGGCGAGCAGGCCAAGATCGCTGCGGCGACAATCTGCGGAAAACACAGCGCAATCGCTGCGCTTCCGTGGTTCTGGTCCGACCAGTACGATCTCAAACTCCAGATTGCAGGTCTCAACGCCGGGTACGACGAAGTGTTGCTCAGTGGTGACCCGTCGCGTGAGCGTGACTTCAGCTGCTTCTACTTCCGCGAGGGCGAACTCATCGCCGCCGACTGCGTCAATCGTCCTCGCGATTTCATGTCCAGTAAGCGGGCCATCAGCCAGCAGCTCCGAGTTGACCGCTCAGAGCTCCTCGCCGGCTCGATCTGACACGAGAGCTTGCTGGTTACAAACTGTGGACAACTCCCAGGTACCTGAGTGCTACGCGGGAGATCCGCTCACCGGTGGTGGCGATGTCCGCGGCTGGGAG
>DATFCF010000360.1:0-13939 GCA_035253445.1 Mycobacterium sp. | reverse complement strand
GTGGGCGCACTTCGACAGGCTCAACAACCCGGTCGACGAATGGGGCGACACCAGCGACGTGTTCCTCGCCGACTCCGCCGAGGTGGTCAAGGACTGGCACCTTCCCCCGCGCGCACGCAAACCGCAACGCTGGGTGAAGCTCACCGGCACGCTGGCCGCCGGCGGTCTCAAGCCGGGTGTGTATGCGCTCTACGAACCACCTGCACCCGCAGGGCTCGCCGACAATCCCGACCGCCGGGCCGCGGGCAACGCCGAGATCATCGATGTCGACGACCCGACCATCCCGACGGCGGTGACCATCTGCGAACGGGAGCCGAAGGAGGGCGATGTTTTTGCGCAGTTGCCGTTCGCGCTGACCCCCGGTGCGCCCATCGCGACGAAGAAGCTGCGCGAGTCCATCGACGCGGCTGCCGCCGACGTGGCCGCGGGCCTTCCGGCCTTGCCGGACAACGCGATTGCCGATGTTCTGCTGCGCCGTCACCCTCGCACCCGCAGCGGCGCCGCACTGCCGCATACCGGCGACAACACTGCCGACATCACCGCGGGGATGCTCGACCTCGATTCGTCCTACCTGGCGGTGCACGGACCACCGGGAACCGGCAAGACCTATACGGCGGCGAAGATCATTGCGGGCTTGGTCAACGACCATCAATGGCGGGTCGGGGTGGTGGCGCAGTCACATGCCGTCGTCGAGAACCTGTTTCGCGAACTGATCAAGGCGGGCGTCGACGCGACGCGGATCGCAAAGAAGGCGCACGGCGACGGCGCAACCTGGCAGGAGATCGACGAGAAGTCGTACGCGGGCTTCATATGCGACCACGCCGGCTGCGTAATCGGCGGCACCGCATGGGATTTCGCCAACGACACCAGAGTCGACGCCCGCAGCCTCGACCTGCTGGTGATCGAGGAGGCGGGCCAGTTCTGCCTGGCCAACACCATCGCGGTGGCCCGCGCGGCACGCAACCTCATGCTGCTCGGTGATCCGCAGCAACTGCCGCAGGTCAGCCAGGGCCACCACCCCGAACCGGTCGACGCGTCGGCACTGGGCTGGCTGGTTGACGGCGCGCGCACACTGCCCGAGGAACTCGGCTACTTCCTCGATCGGTCGTATCGGATGCACCCTGCGGTGTGCGAACCGGTGTCGCGGCTGTCCTACGAGGGCCGGCTGCACTCCGAGGAGAGCCACACCGCGGCTCGGCGCCTCGACGGCCGGGCGCCCGGTGTGGAAGTGCTGACGATCCCCCACGACGGCAACTCGACCAACAGCCCTGAGGAAGCGGAGGCGATCGTGGCCGAGGCGCAGAGCCTGCTCGGCTCGACATGGACCGACGAGGGCGGCCCACGCGAACTCTGCCAAACCGACATCCTCGTGGTCGCGCCGTACAACGCCCAAGTGCTGTTGCTGCAAGAGCATTTCGCCGCCGCCGGGCTGCCTGATGTCGCGGTCGGGACCGTCGACAAGTTCCAGGGCCGGCAGGCGCCGGTGGTGTTCGTGTCGATGACGGCATCATCGATTGACGACGTACCGCGCGGAATCTCGTTCCTGCTCAACCGGAATCGCCTCAATGTTGCGGTCAGCCGCGCGAAGTATCTCAGCGTCATCGTCCGCTCACACACCTTGACCGACTACCTACCGTCCACGCCGGAGCGCCTGGTGGAGCTGGGTGCGTTCCTGACGCTGTCATCGTGTGATACACCGTCGGGATGAGCTTGACGGACCAGCTGGCCGCGATTGTGGGCGTCGCCCATGTCAGCACCGATCCCGACGTGCTCGATGGCCGCAGCGTCGACCACACCGGCCGGTATCGCGGTCATGCCGGCGCGCTGGTGCGGCCGGGTTGCGCCGATGAAGTGGCAGCGGTGTTGCGGGCCTGCCGCGACGCCGGCACATTCGTCACCGTGCAGGGCGGGCGTACCTCGCTGGTGGCAGGCACGGTGCCCGAACACGACGACGTGCTGCTGTCGACCGAACGGCTCACCGATATCGGCGAGGTCGATGTCGTCGACCGTCGCATCCAGGTCGGCGCTGGGGTGACGCTTGGAGCGGTGCAACGGGCGGCGGCGCAGGCCGGTTTGGTGTTCGGCGTCGACCTGGCGGCCCGCGACTCCGCGACGGTGGGCGGTATGGCATCGACGAACGCGGGCGGGCTACGCACGGTGCGCTACGGCAACATGGGCGAGCAGGTCGCCGGACTCGACGTCGCGCTGCCCGACGGGTCGGTGGTACACCGGCACAGCCAGGTCAGGATGGACAACACCGGATACGACCTGACGTCGCTGTTCGTCGGCGCCGAAGGCACGCTGGGCGTCATCACCGGGCTGGATCTGCGGCTACACCCGACGCCGACGCATCGCGTCACCGCAATCTGCGGGTTCACCGACCTTGACGCGCTGGTGCAGGCCGGGCGGTTGTTTCGCGATATGGACGGCATCGCCGCACTGGAGCTGATCGACGCGCGCGCCAGCGCGCTGACCGCCGAGCACGTCGGCGTGGCCGCGCCGGTCGAGGGCGCGTGGCAACTGCTCATCGAATTGGCCGCCGACACCGACCAAACCGAGCGACTCGCCGACGCACTTGAGGGCGTTCAGTTGTGCGGCGAGCCGGCAGTGGGCGTCGACGTCAACACGCAGCAGCGGTTGTGGCAGGTCCGCGAATCGGTTGCCGAGGTCCTCGGCGTCTACGGCCCGCCGTTGAAATTCGATGTGTCGCTGCCGTTGTCGGCCATCAGCGAGTTCGCGACCACGTCGGGTGGACTCGTTGCCAAGCATGCGCCGGACGCAATCCCGGTGCTGTTCGGCCACATTGGCGAGGGCAACCTGCACCTGAATGTGTTGCGCTGCGGGCCCGATGCGGAGCGCGAGCTGTATGCGGCGATGATGGGCTTGATCGCCGGCAGCGGCGGCAACGTCAGCTCCGAGCATGGCGTCGGCACCCGCAAGCGTGACTACGTCGGGATGTCGCGGTCGGACGCCGACATCGCAGCGATGCGCGCCGTGAAGAATGCCTTCGACCCGACGGGCTACCTCAATCCCGCGGTGCTGTTCGGCCAGTAGCCCAGCCGCGGGTGTGCATTTTGATACGCCGCGCCCGGTGGGTTGCGTATGAACTGCCCAATCGGCACAGTTTTCATGCTCCGCCGTGCTGTTAGTCGCGGCCCGGCGCGGAGTGCCTACCGTAGCTCGACAGGTCGTCGGGGTCGTCGCGCGAGTGCCTGCCGTTGGACTGGAACCAGAACTGCCGCGGCTCCGGTTGATCCTCCGACATTTGGTGACGGGCCGGGCGCTGGTAGTCGCCACGTGGCTCCTGGCGCGCGTGGCTGCCGCCGAGAACGTCGGCACTGTAGGCGTCGGCGGCAGAGGATCGGGGCTCGGCGATCGGGTCGGTGTGGGGCACTGACTGAAACCGCTGTTCGTCGTCGACGTGAAAACCGTTGTGCGCGAATCCGATCGGTTCGACAGCGGGTTTGGCAGGCGGCTCGCCGAGTAGCTCGTCGAGAATGCCGCGCCACTGTTCGCGCCGCGGCTCTGGCGGTTCGGGCGCCGGCTCGGGTTCCTCTTCGAGCACGCTGTGCCACGCCTCGACCGGCGCGGTATGCCACGTCTCTGCGGGCGGGTGCAGCAGATGCTCGGCGCGCGCACGCATCGGCTCGGTGTCGGCCTCGTCGTCGACCGCCCGCACAGGTTCGGGTTCGTCCCAGGTGATCGTGTACTCGAGGTAGTCGTCGTCATCAACGAAGGCTTCGTCGCCCCCGTACTCCACCGCGTGCCCGGTGTGACGGTCCACGTCGTCGTCATGCGGTGCAGGCACCAGCTGCTCCAGGTTCTGGTTCCCGAAGCCCAACAGGAACAGCGCGGCGACCACACCGAACAACGCGAAGAAGGCGGGCAACAGCGTCGACTGCGACATCGCCGCGGCGAACGGCTCGTGCAGGTACGCGGGCAGCTGCGGCACCGAGCCTTCGCCCTGCGGCGCCTGGTTCGGCATCGGCGGCATCTCCGCGCCGATCCGCGACGTCATAAACGCCGCCATGCCTGCGCTGCCCAGCACCGAACCCACCTGACGGGTGGCGTTGTAAACCCCTGAACCCGCCCCGGCCAGCTGGGCGGGCAGATTGCGCGTGGCGGTGGCCGCGAGCGGTGACCAGATGAATGCCATGCCGATGCCCGTCGCCGTCACCGGCAGCACCAGCCGCCAGATCGGCGTCGTCGGCGTCATCTCGATCGACAACCAGGTCAACGCGATCGCCAGCACCGAGAAGCCGAAGCCGATCACCGGCCGCGGATGCGACCGGTCGACGATTCTGCCGACGAACGGTGCAAGCACGCCCGTCGCGATTGCCATCGGCGCGATCAGCAGCGCCGCGCGTGTCGGCGACAGGCCGCACACCGCTTGTGCGAAGAACATCACCGGCAGCATCATCGCCGTGACGACGAATCCGATCGTGGCCACACCGAGACTGGACAGGGAAAAGTCGCGATCTCCGAACATGAGAAGCGGGATCAGTGGATCGTTGCTGTTCACCGATTGCCAGATGACGAACGCGGCCGCGAAGCCGATGCCGCCGGCGATAGTGCCCCAAATCCACGGCGCCCAGTCGTGCGATTGCCCTTCCTGTAGCGCGAACACGATCATGAACATGCCGATGCCCGAGAGCAGCACACCGGCCAGATCGGAGCGGGGCTTCTCGGTCGGCAGCTCGGGGATCCGCCACACAGCCAGGCCGAGGCCGAGGACACCGATCGGCACGTTGACGAAAAAGATCCACTGCCAGCCGAGGCCGTCGACAAGCACGCCGCCGGCCAGCGGACCGACCAGCGTCGCGACCCCGGCCGTCGCGCCCCACACGCTCATTGCCACACCGCGGCGTTCCGCCGGGAAAATCCGCGTGATGGTCGACAGCGTCTGCGGTGTCAGCAGGGCCGCGCCGATGCCCTGTACCACGCGGGCGGCGACCAGCATCCCGATGGTGTCGGCCAGGCCGCACCACAGCGAGGCCGCGGTGAACACGGCCAAGCCCAGCAGATAGAGGTTCTTGGGCCCATACCGGTCGCCGAGGCGCCCGGCCAACAGCAGCGGCACCGCGTAGGCCAGCAAATACGCGCTGGTCACCCAGATGACGGCGTCGTAGCTGGCGTCCAGCTTCTCCATGATGGCCGGATTGGCGACCGCGACGATGGTCGCGTCGACCAGGATCATGAAGAACCCGACCATCATCGCCCACAGCGCGTGCCACGGATTCTCGCTGTTGGGGATGATTTCTGGCCGCACTCCACGAGCGCGGCTTGTCTGCCGGGTAGTCAGAGTCTCGAACATCTCAGGTCGACTAAGTGAACAACGATTCAGCCGACGCTACGTACCTAGAAGTGCCCCGACAAGTCCGGGGTCACCTGCAAAAGCGTCAGGCGGGTTCGGCGGCGTCGCCGGTGACGTCGTCGGTTTCGGCGTCGTCGGTTTCGGCGGCCGGTACCCCGACCGCTAACAAGGCCAGCAGAGCGATCACCATGCCGGCCGTCATCACCAAGGCTAGCGCGACCTCATTGTTGCCGAGCACGCCGACCAGCGGCGCCACGGCCGCACCGAGCCCGAACTGACCTGCACCAAGCAGCGCGGCCGCAGTCCCCGCGGCGTCGGGATGCCGGTTCAACGCCACCGCGGGCGCATTGGGAATGACCAAGCCCATCGGGGCCAGGATCGCCCAGACCGGCAGCACGAACCCGAGAAGGCCGCCAACTTGGCCGATCGCAAGCCCGACGAAGATCGCCCCGGCCACCGATGCCGCCACCAGCGCCCACAACACGATGGTCTGCGGCGAGAACCGTCGCAGCAGCACCACGTTGAATTGCGTCGCACCGATCAGGGCGACCGCGCCGGCGCCGAAGACCAGCGCGAACATCTGCTGGTCCAGCCCGTAGCGGCCCTGCAGGACGAACGACGCACCCGCGATGTAGGCGAACAAGGCCGACATGCCGAGCGCACCGACCAACACCAGGATGATGAAGCGGGCGTCGCGCAGCAGCTCCAGATAGGTGGCGGCGATGCTGCGGACCTTCAGCGGCCGGCGATGCGAAACGGGAAGCGTCTCCGGCAAGGCCAGCGCCGCAACCAAGAGAAGCACGCCGGCCATCACGACCAGTACGGCGAACACCCAGTGCCAGGACGCCTTCAGCAGCACCGCGGCGCCCAGCGACGGCGCGACCACCGGCGCGACGCCCAACACCAGCATCAGCCGCGACAGCACGGTGGCCGCGGTCGATTCTTCGAACAGATCACCGACGACGGCGATCGCGACCACCATCGCCGCGGCCGCCCCCATGCCCTGCAGGACACGCGCAATGCCGAGCACGCCGATGGTCGGTGCGAACAGGCACAGCAGCGACGCCAGCATGTGCAGCACGATGCCCGCCATCAGCGGCCGCCGGCGCCCCAGCGAGTCCGACAGCGGGCCGACGATCAGTTGCCCGAGCGCCAGTCCGGCAAGGGTTCCCGTCAGGGTCAGTTGCGCGACCGAGGACGACACCGATAGCTCGTCGGCGATCTTCGGCAGCGCAGGCAGATACATATCGATGGTCAACGGACCCAGCGCGACCATGGCGCCGAGCACCACAATCATCCGCACGCGGCGAGGTGATTCCCGGGTCGCTCGCGCCGGACGCGCGACCGTCTCCTGGCCTGCGGTCACGGATTCGGCGGTCGTCAGGTCCACGTCGGGGGATACTGCCATGCAAGTAGTTAGCACCGCATATCAATATTTTCTTCCCCGCATCTCAGACAGTGAGCGCGATCACTCTCGGGCACCTGCCGCCCCCTCCCGTTCGTTTGCAAGGCGTTAGCCTGAAGGCCAGCCGTTACCACGACAGAGGGACCGCAAATGAGCGCTCGGTCAAGCGCCAAGAGCCAGCTGCCGGCTACTACTGAAGACAGTCCCGGCGCGACGGCGAAGGTGCTGTCGCAGATCATCGAACGCGGCGCACGCGTACAGGCTCCGGCGGTGAAGGCCTATGTCGACCGGCTCCGCCAGCACACTGCCGATGCGACGCCCGCCGACGTCGTCAAGAAGCTCGAAAAGCGCTACCTCGCCGCGGTGACGGCCAGCGGGGCAGCGGTCGGCTCGGCCGCGGCCATCCCCGGAATCGGCACGTTGACTGCTCTGTCCGCGGTCGCCGGCGAAACCGTGGTGTTCCTGGAGGCGACTGCGGTCTACGTGCTCGCCCTCGCCGAGGTTCACGGCATCCCCGCTGATCACCGGGAGCGCCGACGCGCGCTGGTATTGGCAGTCCTCGTCGGAGAGGACGGCAAGCACGCCGTGGCCGACCTGGTCGGGCCCGGGCGCACCAGCGGCGCCTGGATCGCCGACGGAGCGGCAACGCTGCCGCTGCCTGCCGTGTCGCAATTGAACTCGCGCCTGATGAGATTCTTCGTCAAGCGCTATGCGCTCAAGCGCGGGGCGATCGCGTTCGGCAAGCTGCTTCCGGTCGGCATCGGCGCCGTCGTCGGAGGCGTGGGAAACCGGCTGATGGGCAAGCGGATCGTCGCCAACGCACGCAAGGCGTTCGGCAATCCGCCGCCGCGCTGGCCCGCGGCGCTGCACGTGCTGCCAGGGGCGAGAATCTAGCAGTTTCACGACCACAACGACCATAAGGGCGTTGGCATGGTCTGGCCGTTGGCAGAGCGATAGCCTTTAGGCGGCGTAAGAGCGGGTAACCGCAAAAAAAAAAGGGCAAGCGTTTCAGTGCGCTTGCGTGAAGCAAGAATCGAGGCGAGTAGCTACCGTGAGCTCACCTTCACCATTCGGTCAGAACGAGTGGTTGGTCGAGGAGATGTATCGCAAGTTCCGCGAGGATCCCTCGTCGGTAGACGACAGTTGGCATGAATTCCTGGTCGACTACTCCCCCGAATCCCCTGAATCCCCTGAACCAACCGCCGAGACGCGAAGCACCGGCGGCAACGGAAAACCATCGGCCGCGCCTACCGCGCCACCAGAACCGGCGCCCGCGCCGCCACCTGCGACCGCCAAGGGCAATGGGGCTGCGGCTCCCGCGAAGGCGCCCCAGGCCGAAAAAGCACCCGCGAAGGCACCCGAAAAAGCGCCTGAGAAGGCACCAGCGGGCCCGCCACCGGCCCAGGGCGACGAGGCGCAGGTGCTGCGCGGAGCCGCGGCAGCCGTCGTCAAGAACATGTCGGCGTCGTTGGAGGTGCCGACCGCGACAAGCGTGCGCGCGATCCCGGCCAAGCTGATGATCGACAACCGGATCGTGATCAACAACCACCTCAAGCGCACCCGCGGCGGGAAGATCTCGTTCACCCACCTCATCGGTTACGCGGTGGTGCAGGCGGTCAAGAAGTTCCCGAACATGAATCGCCACTTCGCCGAGGTCGACGGCAAGCCCAATGCGATCACCCCCGAACACATCAACCTCGGGCTCGCGATCGACCTGCACGGCAAGGACGGCAACCGGCAGCTCGTCGTCGCCGGCATCAAGAAGGCCGAGGCCATGCGATTCGGCCAGTTCATCGCCGCCTACGAGGACATCGTGCGGCGCGCCCGTGACGGCAAGCTGACCGCCGAAGACTTTGGTGGCGTGACGATTTCGCTGACCAACCCCGGCACCATCGGCACCGTGCACTCTGTGCCGAGGCTGATGCGCGGCCAGGGCGCGATCATCGGCGTCGGCGCAATGGAGTACCCCGCCGAGTTCCAGGGCGCCAGCGAGGAACGCATCTCCGAGCTCGGTGTCGGCAAGCTGGTGACGTTCACGTCCACCTATGACCACCGCATCATTCAGGGCGCGGAATCGGGCGACTTCCTGCGCACCGTGCACGAATTGCTGCTGTCGGACGACTTTTTCGACGAGATCTTCCGCGAGCTGGGCATCCCCTACGAGCCGGTCCGCTGGCGCACCGACAACCCCGATTCCATCGAGGACAAGAACGCCCGCGTCATCGAGCTGATCGCGGCGTACCGCAACCGCGGTCACCTGATGGCCGACATCGACCCGCTGCGGCTGGACAAGGGCCGGTTCCGCAGCCACCCGGATCTCGACGTTCAGACCCACGGCCTGACGCTGTGGGATCTGGACCGCGAGTTCAAGGTCAACGGCTTCGCGGGTGCCGATCACAAGAAGCTTCGCGACGTGCTCGGGCTGCTGCGCGACGCCTACTGCCGGCACGTCGGCGTCGAATACACCCACATCCTCGAGCCCGAGCAGCAGAAGTGGCTGGAGGAGCGCGTCGAGGTCAAGCACGACAAGCCGACCGTCGCGCAGCAGAAGTACATCTTGTCCAAACTGAACGCCGCCGAAGCGTTCGAGACGTTCCTGCAGACGAAATACGTTGGGCAGAAGCGATTCTCGCTGGAAGGCGCAGAAACCGTCATCCCGACGATGGACGCGGTGATCGACCAGTGCGCCGAGCATGGGCTCGACGAGGTGGTCATCGGTATGCCGCACCGCGGCCGACTCAACGTGCTGGCCAACATCGTCGGCAAGCCGTACTCGCAGATCTTCAGTGAGTTCGAGGGCAACCTGAACCCGTCGCAGGCGCACGGGTCGGGTGACGTCAAGTACCACCTCGGTGCGACCGGTAACTACATCCAGATGTTCGGCGACAACGACATTCAGGTGTCGTTGGTGGCCAACCCGTCACACCTGGAGGCCGTCGACCCGGTGCTGGAGGGCCTCGTCAGGGCGAAGCAGGACCTGCTCGACAAGGGCGACGGGCCAGACGGTTTCACCGTCGTGCCACTGATGCTGCACGGTGACGCCGCGTTCGCGGGCCAGGGTGTGGTGGCCGAAACACTGAACCTGGCCCTGCTGCGCGGGTACCGCACCGGCGGCACGATCCACATCATCGTCAACAACCAAATCGGTTTCACCACATCGCCTTCCGATTCAAAGTCGTCGGAGTACTGCACCGACGTCGCGAAGATGATCGGCGCGCCGATCTTCCACGTGAACGGCGACGACCCCGAGGCCGCGGTGTGGGTCGCGAAGCTGGCCGTGGACTTCCGGCAGAAGTTCAAGAAGGACGTCGTCATCGACATGCTGTGCTACCGCCGTCGCGGGCACAATGAGGGCGACGACCCGTCGATGACGCAGCCGGCCATGTACGACGCGATCGACCTGAAGCGCGGTGTGCGCAAGACCTACACCGAAGCGCTGATCGGCCGCGGGGACATCTCGATGAAAGAAGCCGAGGACGCCCTGCGTGATTACCAGGGTCAGCTCGAGCGCGTGTTCAACGAAGTCCGGGAGCTCGAGAAGCACGAGATCGAGCCCAGTGCGTCAGTGGAATCCGACCAGATGGTCCCCGCCGGAATGAACACGGCGGTCGACAAGTCGCTGCTGGCCCGCATCGGCGACGCGTTCCTGGCCGTACCCGACGACTTCACCGTCCATCCGCGGGTCAAGCCCGTGCTGGAGAAGCGCCGCGAGATGGCCTACGAGGGCAAGGTCGACTGGGCATTCGCCGAGCTGATGGCGCTCGGATCGTTGTTGGCCGAGGGCAAGACGGTTCGGTTGTCGGGCCAGGACACCCGCCGCGGCACGTTCACCCAGCGGCATTCTGTAGTCATCGACCGCAAGACCGGTCAGGAGTTCACACCGCTGCAGCTGCTGACGGTCAACCAGGACGGAACGCCGACCGGCGGCAAGTTCATGGTGTACGACTCCGCACTGTCGGAGTTCGCCGCAGTGGGCTTCGAGTACGGCTATTCGGTCGGCGATCCCGAAGCACTTGTGTTGTGGGAGGCGCAGTTCGGCGACTTCGTCAACGGGGCACAGTCGATCATCGACGAGTTCATCAGTTCGGGTGAGGCCAAGTGGGGTCAGCTCTCGGATGTAGTGCTGCTGCTGCCGCACGGTCACGAGGGTCAGGGACCTGACCACACGTCGGGCCGCATCGAGCGCTTCCTGCTGCTGTGGGCCGAGGGCTCGATGACGATCGCGATGCCGTCGACACCGGCCAACTACTTCCACTTGCTTCGTCGCCACGCGCTGGACGGGATCCACCGGCCGCTGATCGTTTTCACGCCCAAGTCGATGCTTCGCAACAAGGCAGCGGTGAGCGACATCCGCGACTTCACCGAGCAGAAGTTCCGGTCGGTGCTCGAGGAGCCCACCTACACCGACGGCGACGGCGACCGCAACAAGGTGAAGCGAATCTTGTTGACCAGCGGCAAGATCTACTACGAGATGGTGGCACGCAAGAGCAAGGATCAGCGCGACGACGTGGCGATCGTGCGCGTCGAGCAGCTGGCTCCCCTGCCCCGGCGGCGGCTGGCCGAGACCCTGGAGCAGTACCCGAACGCCGAGCAGTACTTCTGGGTGCAGGAGGAACCGGCCAATCAGGGTGCGTGGCCGACGATGGGCCTGACGCTGCCGGAGGTGCTGCCCGAGAAGCTGGCTGGTATCAAACGGATTTCGCGGCGGGCCATGTCGGCACCGTCGTCGGGCTCGTCGAAGGTGCACGCCGTCGAGCAGCAGGAGATCTTGGACGAGGCGTTCGGCAGTTAGCTTCGAACTGGCTTCGGGAGTGCTGGGAGCCAAAGGCTTAGCGCCCCATCGTCACTGGCGGGGATCTACCGTGAGTAGATGACTGTCGTAGACCTTCGCCAGCACGACGCCGACTACGGCTTCGACGGGGACTATCGCGCTGTACCCGCCCCCGTGGTCGCCGGCATCACGGGAGCGACGAGCGCCGCACTTCTCACATTGGCGGCCCGAAGTCTCGTGCGTCGTCAGCCCGTGGCCGCGGCAGTGGCCGGCGGAGTGGGCGCATCGATCGTGACGACCGCGGCACTTTTCATCCGCACCACTCGCGTGGGCAAGTTCGAGATATGGGCGCGAATCTTCGAAGGCCTTGGGCTGCGCGGCGACGAGACACTACTGGACATGGGCTGCGGGCGAGGCGCGGTGCTGCTCGCGGCAGCCAAGCTGCTTCCGAGTGGCCGCGCCATCGGCGTCGACATCTGGCGGGCCGACCAGACCCGAAACTCGCCGCTGAACACGCTGCGCAACGCCGAGATCGAGGGCGTCGCAGACCGGGTTGAGTTACGCACCGCGGACATCACCGCTCTGCCGTTCGACGACAACAGCGTCGACGTGATCGTCAGTAGCCTTGTGGTGCACAACATCTCGGAGCAGGGCGGGCGTGAGAAGGCCATCAGCGAGGCGGCGCGTGCGCTCCGGCCGGGCGGCCGTTTGATCCTGGTCGACATCTTCTTCACCAATCACTACGTTCGTGCGCTGCGTGACCTCGGGTGGACCGAGGTGAGTCGGCGCAACCTCGGCTGGCGCATGTGGTGGGGCCCGGGGATGGGCACCCACGTCGTCACCGCAACAAAGCCCACCCAGGGCTCTGCAGGGCGGACCGCGGGTACCGGCTAGCCTCGACCGGAGTCAACGGACACGAGGGAGTGTGGCTATGGAGGGCTTCGCCGGGAAGGTCGCCGCAGTGACCGGCGCCGGGTCGGGCATCGGGCAGGCGCTGGCGATCGAGCTCGCCCGGTCGGGCGCAAGCGTGGCGATCAGCGACGTCGACACCGAAGGCCTGGCGGCCACCGAGGAGCGCTTGAAGGCCATCGGCGCACCGGTGAAGGCCGACCGCCTCGACGTGACCGAACGCGAGGCGTTCGGTGTGTACGCCGACGCCGTCGCCGAGCATTTCGGCAAGGTCAACCAGATCTACAACAACGCCGGCATCGCATTCGCGGGTGACGTCGAGGCCAGCCAGTTCAAGGACATCGAGCGGGTGATGGATGTCGACTTCTGGGGTGTCGTCAACGGCACCAAGGTGTTCCTGCCCCACTTGATCGCCTCCGGCGACGGGCATGTCATCAACATCTCCAGCATCTTCGGGTTGTTCTCGGTACCGGGGCAGGCCGCATACAACGCGGCGAAGTTCGCGGTCCGCGGGTTCACCGAGGCGCTGCGCCAGGAGATGGAGGTGGCCGGACATCCCGTCAAGGTGACGACCGTGCATCCCGGCGGCATCAAGACCGCGATCGCCCGCAACATGGAGACCGTCGAAGGTTTGGACAAAGAAGAACTGGCGCAGACCTTCGACAAGAAGCTGGCGTCCACGTCACCGCAGAAGGCCGCGCGGATCATCCTCGACGGCGTCCGCAAGAACAAGGCCCGCGTGCTGGTCGGAACGGATGCCAAGGTGCTTGACGCCGTCGTGCGCGCGACGGGCTCTGGCTATCAGCGGTTGTTCTCGACGGTGATGTCACGAATGGTGCCCAACGCGCACTAGGTAACTACCCGCGAGACATCCCTCGCGGAGCCGTTAGTCGCCGAGCGGGTGTTCGGCCAGGAACGCGTTGGCCACCAGACCGGGTTCGGTGCCGTCGTCGACCTGAGCGCGCATCTGCGCCAGCGCGGCGGTGTCCAGCACACCGGCCACCTCGTTGATGGCGAGCACCTGCGATTCGGTCAGCTCGTTGCGCCGGTACAGGGGCACCAGGTTCTCGGCGCGGATCAACGACGTGCGATCCGACAGCATGAGCAGCTCGGTGGGGATGCCCGGCGCAGCGGTCGTCGTCCACGCCGCGTTGATCTTGCCCGCCCGCAATGCCGCGAAGAGCGCTGCGCTGTCGGGAAACTCACGCACCCTTGTCATCTCGCACGTGCCAATGGCGGCGGGGCGAGGTGCACCGACGACTTGCCCGACGTTGAGTTTGTCGCAGTTGCGGGTCGCCGCCGTCACATCCCGGCCGCCCCAGATGTCGGCCGTGGACTTCGTGACCGCCAATGCCGGTTTGTCCTCGGCGGAGGTGGTGTAGTCGCCCGCGGCGACACCCTCGGGCAGCGCGGACACCATCGCGCGGTACACCTGCGCGGCCGAGCGCGCGGTGGCGTCGGGGGCGAACCGCTTCAGGAACTGGCCGGTGAAGCCGGGCACGATCCGGATCTCCCCGGAGTCGAGCTCGGACAACGGATC
>DATFCF010000359.1:0-3939 GCA_035253445.1 Mycobacterium sp. | reverse complement strand
TGCCGGATCGTCCCGGCCGCGAAGCGACAGCGATGCCAACTGCAGCGCGGCCGCCCATCCGTCCGTCGCGATGGCCAGTTCAGTGACCTCCGATTCGCTTAGCCGCAGGCCATTGACGTCGAGGAGGAAAGCCTTCGCTTCCGAGGCATCGAACCGCAGTGCGTCCGGGTCTATTTCCACGAGTTCGTCGCTCACCCGCATCCTGCTCAGGGGTAGACCGGCCTGAGTGCGACTCGTCACTACCAGCTGCAGATGGTGACACCCATGGTCGAGGAGGAAGTCCATGGCCTCGATCGTTTCGTCTGCGCTCACCCGATGCCAATCATCGATGACGACCACCAAACGCTCGCCACTGGAATGGATCTCGTCGATCAGCGAACTCAGTACGTATCGGGCCGCGTCCGGGGGATGGTCTTCGAGGATCTGTCCGAGCTCACGCGCCAGGGCGGGGCGAACCTGGCGGACTGCTTCTACCAGATGGGCGAGAAACCAGACCACATTGTTGTCGTCGGGGTCGACGCTCAGCCATGCGACTGAGGCACCGTCCTCGACCAGAACGCCTCGCCACTGCGACGCCAGCGTGCTTTTGCCGAAGCCGGCGGGCGCATGTATCAGGACCAATCTGCGGTGCGCACCACTTTGCAGAGTGTCGATCAGCCTGCGCCGCACCACCAATGGTCGAGTGGAGGTGGGCGGACGGAACTTGGTCGAGGCGCTCGGCGGTGTGGATGTCGCCGCAGGCATCCACCCAGCCTCATGTGCCCTACCAACCGGTTGGTCCGCGGAACGGTTCGCGAAAGTATCGGTTCCTGTGGGCCCTGCAAGCGCCATATCCGCGCTGTACAATCCGTGCTTCTCTCGGATTCCCCGGAGTTCATCTCCGAGAGCGACGGCCGATTGGGGGCGGTCTGTTGGAGACTTGGCCATCGCATGCTCAATTGCGGCCACCACATCGGGTGGAAAATTCCGCATACGGAGGTCGGGGATCGACGCACGGGTGATTCGTACGAACTGAGCAACAACGCCCTCGCCGGCCCGGCGTTCGAACGCTGCGTGTCCGGTCATCAACGTGAAGAGCGTCGAGCCGAGTCCGTAGATATCGGATACCGGTCCGGGTGCCTGACCCTGCAGCAATTCCGGGGCGGTGTAGGCGGGCGAGCCTGCGATGTGTCCCGTCGAAGTCTTGAAGGCGCCGCCGACCCGCGCGATGCCGAAGTCGGCTAACTGAGGCTCCCCGTAGTCGGTGATCAGGATGTTGGCCGGCTTCACGTCGCGGTGCAATATCTCGAGGTCGTGTGCTGTGTGTAGAGCGCCAGCGAGCTTGATCCCGACCTGAAGGACATCCGGCCAGGGCAAGGGGCCGTGGCGTCGAACCCACGCTTCCAGCGAATCGCGCGCGTGGAATGGCATCACGATATACGGGCGCCCTGCCGCGAGAACTCCCACCTGCAGTATCTGGACGATATTCGGATGCCCGGACAATCTTCCCATGACCCGTTGTTCTCGGACGAAGCGTTCGCGCTCGTCACGTTCGAAGCCTTCATTCAAGACCTTGATCGCGACTGTTCGATCCAATGCGGTCTGAACACAACGGTAGACGACGCCGAAGCCTCCGCGACCAACTTCCAGCGCGTCGTTGAAGCCTTCGGCTTCGAGCTCGGAGACGACTGAGAGCGCTACGTCGCGTTCAGTCCGTGCGGGCTCTGCATCGGCCATCTCCTAATCCTGGTCTCCCTGGCGATGCCTGCGTTAGCATTTTCTGGAAAGAATACGAATGCCCATCGTCCAACCGCCATGGGCGGAAGAACTGACCCGCAGGGCCATCATGGTGGGCCGGGCGCCTGCACAGGACGTCCGCGTCGCGGCGCAGGTGCCGTACCGACGCGCCTCGCCGCAGAGGAATCGTGGTGGGGTGGACGGCACGGAATACCTGGGACTCGTAGCGTCACCGCCGTGGTGGTGAACCAGTCGGCTCCGGCCAGCGTTTGTCGTGCTCGCCGCTCAGGGTGCCCGTTAGTAATGATGGTCAACGATGTGTGCCCGAGCAGCTTGGAGACCATTCCGACAGGGATTTCGCCCTAGCCTGGGTGGCGTAGGTGTGCCGGCCCCAGACCGTGTTGACGTTGGCTGGACTGGGCCTTTTTTGGGGGGGTGGCCGGTGCTTGACATGCCCTCACGGCCCGTTGCGCTGCTCAGGCATAGGCGGGCCGACCACCCACGCAGTTGGCGTCAGCGAGCTTCGATCGTGTGCCATCGGGCACTATCTCATCGTGTTGGCCACACCCGGGGCGCTGACCGCGGCCCTTACGTCCACTTCTGGTTGCACAACCGGGCCAGGAACTTCATAGATCTGGCGACGACGCTCAGTCGACTGTGCTCGTGCCGAGGAGCCCGTAGTGACCGGCCAAGCCGGCCGCGACGACCCGATTCGGCGCCCCCAGTTTGTTGAGCAGCGCTGCCACCATTCGTTTGGTTGTGCGTTCGGAGACGAGCATGTGCTTGGCGATCTCCGTGGTCTCCAGGCCGCGGGAGAGCAGAACCCAGAGTCGAATCTCCTCCACGGCCAGTTTGTCGAGCAGGCTTTGCGGAGGGTGCCGGACAGAATCGAGAAGTACGGTCAACAAATCAGGTGCGATGACTCGTAGACCGGCGGCCACGGTCAAGAGCGGAGCTACCAGTACGTGTGGGTCCGCCGACTTTGGTAGAAATCCGTCGGCGCCGGCTCGTAAGGCTTCCTCGGCGAGCTTGTAGTCCGTCGTCCCGGACAGCACGACGACTTTCGTGTCGGGGTATCGGGACTTGATTTGACGAATCGCCAGCATTCCGCCGGTCGGGGGCATCGTGAGATCGACGATTGCGATGTCTGCACCGCACGAGCCGACCAGGGCCAGGGCCTCATCTGCTCGGTTGGTGATGCCGCCTACCTCGAAACGGTCGGCGTCCTGCGCCTCGAGGAGCATTGCCAGCCCTTGCGTGAACAAATCATGATCATCGATCAGGGCCAATATCAGTTTCTGGTCACGCATTGCCTCACCCGAATTAGTGTCATGCCACAGTGATTACACATCAAACGACTGGTTGAGTGTAAGTGGGAGGTAACCATGTCGGCCGTTCCGTGGTGGCGCTCGTCGGGATCCAGTATGCACTCGGGCACGGAATCGTTTAGCGATACCGATATCCGAACGATCCAGCGGATCATCATCAGCGTCCGTTGTGGTGTCGTGCTGTCGGTGGGGGTGCTGCTGGCGGTGGGAGCGGGCAATGTACGCGAGCATCTCGGGTGGGCGCTACTTCTCCTCGGTATCTCGACCGTGTATTCGCTCACGGGGTTCTACTATCCGTCGACTGAACTGGGGAGCATGAGGGCGTCCGCAATCGTGACTACCCTGGACGCGGGGCTGTCGCTCGGGTTCATCGCGACAACCGGCGGTAGGGAAAGTCCCACCGTGGCGTTGCTGTTTCTGGTTATCATCGCCGCGGCGACGCGATTGTCTTTTGCGGGTACCGTCCTGCTCTCCCTTGCGCTGGGTGTGTCGTATTTCCTCCTCGCACTCACTGTGAACTCCGCGGACACGCCGCTCGAGGTTCGACTACAGGCCGGGCTGTGGTGGCCGCTATATCTGTTGTTCACCGCCGCATTGACGGCGGCCTTCACGTTGCTCACCGAAGGCGCGGCGCAAGCGCAGGCGGCGGCGCGGGCCGAAGCGGCCGCCGAACACGCGGCCGCCGAGGAGGAACGGGACCTGCGTGCTCGATTGCTGAAGTCGTATGAGGCCCAGGAGACTGGCCTACAGGTCATTTTGCACGAATTACGAACGCCGATCGCTTCTTTGAAGGCCCTGGCCGACGCAGGTCAACGCAATCTACCGGCCCACGATACTCAACGGGCCAGGGACCTGATCGCGGCACATGCAGGTCACCTGTCGGCGATGATGGATG
>DATFCF010000358.1:0-3229 GCA_035253445.1 Mycobacterium sp. | reverse complement strand
AAGGACCCGCTGCGTCGGCGGCGCTGTGCGGTTGAGACTTACGCCAGCATCCCAGGGCGTGTGAAGGGAGTCTCAATGACGCTGTCAAGCCGTCGTGGGCTCCTGGTTGATGGGCGGTTCGGGGGTCCAGGTGCGGTTGTCGCGCAGCAGGGCCCACAGCACGTCGACGCGGCGGCGGGCCAGGGCGATCAGAGCCTGCTGGTGCTTGCGCCCTTCGGCACGTTTGCGCAGGTAGTAGGTGCGGTTCGGACCGTCGGCTTTCAGGGTGGTCAGCGCGGACATGTAGAACACGTGCCGCAGCCGGCGGTTGTAGCGCTGCGGCCGGTGCAGGTTGCCGACGCGTTTGCCGGAGTCGCGGGGCACCGGGGCGAGCCCGGCGTAGGCGGCGAGGTGGTCGGCGCTGGGAAAGGTGGACAGGTCACCGACCGCGACGGTGAACTCGGCGGCCACCAACGGTCCCATGCCGGGCAGGCTGCGCAGGACGGCCGCCTGCGGGTGGGTGCCGACCGCGGCCGCGATGGCCTTGTCGGCGGTCTTGATGCGCTGGCGCAGCTGCAGCCACACCGGACGCACCGTCGCCGTCGAGGAGGCCGACACGACGTTTCGGGTCTACGACGGCGTCCAGCTGCTGACCGAAGTCCTCCGCATCACCACCAAGCCGATCGCCCGGTTCAAAGCCCGCAAGCCCGAACCGCCACAGCGTCCACCGACTACCCTCACCGCAACGGAAATGGTCTAGCCGTGTGTCGCCGATGACAACCGCAGCGTCTGGCCTTCCGAACGGCATCCCGTACTTTGCCGCTGCACGCTGCCGCGCCACCTGAACCAGCCGGTAGCGATCGGAGTGATCCGACCCGTAGCTGCCGATGTCAAGATCAAGGGCCTCGCTGCCCGGCCTGGCGGCGGGTGTCCTCGCTGCGCTGCGGGCCGCGCCGCGCCGCGTGTAGCTCATCACAACCTGTCGATTGCTAGGCGGAGGAAAGTGTCGCGCCTTTCAGCGACTGTGGCCTGGCCGACCGGCTCGCCATCCTCAAACGCGGGATAATTTTCAAACACCGCCGGTGTCCTGAGGGCCGCGATCGCATCCCAATAGGCAATGTGACTCGGTACGTGGCCGGATTCCTCTTGCCAGCCAGCTAGGACGTCGTCCGGAGTGTCTAGTCCGTATGTGACCGCCATCTGAAACCGTAGGTTGCCGAGATCGACACCTGGACTGCCCGCTCCTGCATCCTTCCAGTCGAGCAGCGCGAAGCAGAGAGCGTCATCCCATCGCGTGTTGCCCCACCAGACGTCACCGTGGACGAAGACTGTTGCCTCAAAAGGCCGACCGTGCTCGCGTATCCGCTCATCCGCGAGATGCAGCAGCGGTGTCGACCTCGGCACCTGGACCACTCTCCGTGCCCGCTCTATCGATCCGCCCGTAGCCTCGCACCAGGCAGCCAAGACAGCCTCTCTTTCGTGCTTCTCGCAACTGGCGTAGAGCGCTGCCCACCTGCGGTCTCCGGCCGGGTCACTAGGCGCCATGCTCCATCGCCGGAACGGCAGATCGGGAGGTCGAGGCGCGAGCGGGATGGCATGCACTTTCGCGATCGCGGCGCCGACGGACCGGAGCTGAGTAGGGGAGACCGTCGTCGGCAGCCGACTGGTGCCAGGCAGGCACGTTTCGAGCGTGGCGGGCACTCCGGCCTTCATGCCGTTGAGGTCAGCCGCGATCAGCCTCGGCGCTGAGAGCCCTACCTGCTCAGCGAAACGCAGTGCCGCCGCCCCTGTTGCAATCGGCTGCGGCCCGATCGAGCCACGCTGCCCCGCCGCCCGGAGTACAACCTCGTGTGTGGTTCCCTGATGGTCGATCCGCAGGAGCCACGGCCCATTTCCGTCGTGCAAACCCTGCGCACTGAGAATCTCGGCGCCGGCACCGATGGCCTGGACGACCCAATCCGTTAAGACTCCGCTGGGCTGCACAAGAACGCAGCCTGAGCGACCCTCCCCTATCTGTCAACGCATGCGCAACCAGGGGCGAAGTCACGGGCACCTGCAGCAGCGAACTGCAGCAGCGTATGCACTCTCAGACGACGACCCATGTGGTGCGCCGCGTGATCGCACGCGTGAACGAGGCTTCGCGAGGCACGTTGGCGGACTTTGCAAACACGTGTCACTCACGTCCCGAGACTGATCTGTCACGCACGTCTTGAGACTCGGCAAAGTTGGTTATTCGATGTCCGACTCCGCTTGATGCGTTACACGGTGGCTTCACTTGATGCGTGACACCTCGCCGAGTGTGGTGGAGTTGAGCGTGACGGAACAGCGCTATCGCGGCTTTCGCGGCACGAATCAACTCCATCGCTTGCCGCGCGTCTTGATGTAGTTCCACCAGTCCGGCGTGTCGATCTCGCCGCGGACGCGGGCTAGATACGCCGACCGGTATTCCTCGTCTGCCGCTCCGTAGAACCCGCTGGGCGAGTGCCGGTCACCGGTTCTGCCGTCGATCATCTCCCGCATGATGTCGCTGTGGCCGGCATGGCGGGCCGTGTCCACGAGAACCACGAGGAGCATTGAGCGCAGCGAGATTGTCTCGCCGGACCAGTGCTGGCCGACGGCGTCGAGCTGGAGGTCTTCGATGGCCCTGTCGGCCGCAGCGCTCGTGGCTCGGTATGCGGCGATCAGCTCTTCCGTCGTCTCCTCAGGCTTGGCGTACATGTGGCTGTGGTGGCCCCAGTCAGCATCGACATCCCGCTCCCACTCCAGGCGAGGCCGTTCGCGGTCGAAGAACTCGCACAGGTACCACCCCTCGATCCAGGTCATGTGCTTGACCAAGCCGACCAGATTCGTCCCGGTCGGCGTCATTGGGCGGCGACGGTCCTCTTCGTTCAGTCCTTCAACCTTCCAAATCAGCGCGTCGCGTGCATCCTTGAGGTGCGTGTGAAGTAGCGCCTTCTCTGAAGGCAGCGACGGCGCTGTGTGTTCGTCGTTCCGATCAGCCATGCTCGTCAGTCTCAGCCGCGAGCATCATGATCGTCTAGCCGGAGGTGTCACGGATCAATTTGAACCAGATCCGTAACGCATCAAGTGGAGATAGGCAGTCTTGTGATCAGACGATTGATGTGCGACACGGATCCGCCAGGTGACGCGCGACAGATGGTCTAGGAAATTGAGGTAGCGATCCGCGGTTCGCCGGCCTTGATGCTATCGACAAGCATGGTGGTGCTCTGCGCGGTCGCGGGCACTCTGA
>DATFCF010000357.1:0-3412 GCA_035253445.1 Mycobacterium sp. | reverse complement strand
GCCTACCTTGCCAGCTCCCCCGCGGCCAGGGCCGCACACATTTGATGCGCCTGTTCGACCGGTACCGTCAGGCGCCACCAAGCACATCGGGCCGCATGCGCCACGATGTGACGCTGGGCCTCGCCGACGCCGCCCTCACGGGACTGTTCGCCATTTCCGGTGCCATCAGGAAAATGACGGCACCGCCCGACCACGACAACGCCATCGCGCTGACGGTGGCCGACCGTCAGGTCGTCGCACATGATGAGGACGTCGTCGCGCTGACACTTGTACCGTCGGCCGGCGGCCGCTTGCCTCGCTGGCATCCGGGCGCCCACATCGATGTCCATCTCGGCAGCGGGCTGGTCCGGCAGTACTCGCTTTGCGGCAACCCGGAAACCCCGGAGGCCTACCGGATCGCGGTGCGGCGGATCCCCGACGGCGGCGGAGGATCCCTCGAAATGCACGAGCTGCAGGTCGGCGCCACCGTCATAACGCACGGACCGCGCAACGCGTTTCCGCTGACCGTCCCTGGTTACGGCTCACCGGCGCAGCGGTTCCGGTTCATCGCCGGAGGTATCGGAATCACGCCGATCCTTCCGATGCTGGGGATGGCTGCGCGCCTTGGCATCGACTGGTCGATGGTCTACGCCGGACGCAGCCGCGACAGCCTGCCGTTCCTCGACGAGTTGGGCCGGTTCGGGCACCGGATCCAGATCCGCACCGATGACGTGAACGGCCTGCCGAGCCCGCCGGAATTGCTCGGCGACTGCCCCGACGGAACCGCTGTCTACGCCTGCGGGCCGGCCCCGATGCTGACCGCGATTCGGGCGCAGCTCGTCGGGCGGGACGACGTCGAGTTGCACTTCGAGCGGTTCGCCGCGCCACCGGTGGTCGACGGCAAGGAGTTCAGGGTGACGATCGCCTCGACCGGGGACACCGTCCGGGTCGGCGCGGAGGAGACGCTGCTGGCGGCGCTGCGCCGGGCCGGGGTGCGTGCGCCATATTCCTGCGGCCAAGGCTTCTGCGGCACCTGCCGCACCCGGGTGCTCAGTGTTGGTGATGGAACCGTCGACCATCGCGACACGCTGCTCACCGACCCTGAACGAGACAGCGGCATGATGCTGATTTGCATCTCACGCGCGGCCGAGGGCACGCAACTGACGCTCGATCTGTAGTCGCGTCTCGTACTATTCGGCCATGCCGTTGGCCGATGGTGCGACGTTCGCGGGATACACCATCGTGCGGCTGCTCGGCTCCGGCGGCATGGGCGAGGTCTACCTGGCCCAGCATCCGCGCCTGCCGCGGCACGACGCGCTGAAGGTCCTGCCGGCCTCGGTGTCGGCCGACAGCGAATACCGGGAGCGGTTCAACCGGGAGGCCGATATCGCGGCCACGCTGTGGCATCCCCACATCGTGGGCGTGCACGACCGCGGCGAGTACGAGGGCCAGATCTGGATCTCGATGGACTACGTGGAGGGCACCGATGCGGCGCACCTGCTGCGGGAGCGCTATCCCAACGGCATGCCCAAGGCCGAAGTCGCCGAGATCATCGCCGCCGTCGCCGATGCGCTGGACTATGCACACCAACGCAACCTGCTGCACCGCGACGTCAAGCCTGCCAACATCCTTCTTGCCCACCCGGAATCCGGTGATCGGCGAATCCTGTTGGCGGACTTCGGCATCGCCCGATGGGCCAACGACATCAGCGGCCTGACGGCGACGAACATGACCGTGGGAACGGTATCGTATGCGGCGCCGGAGCAGCTGATGGGTGAACGACTGGACGGCCGCGCCGATGAATATGCGTTGGCTGCCACCGCATTTCATCTGCTAACGGGCTCGCCACCATTCCAGAATTCGAATCCCGCTGTCGTCATCAGCCAGCATCTGTCCGCTCCGCCGCCGGCCATCGGCGGGCACCGCCAGGAGCTTTCTGCGCTTGACCCTGTGCTGGCCAAAGCGTTGGCGAAGGATCCCAACGACAGGTTCGAGCGGTGCGCCGACTTCGCACGGGCGCTCGGTCACCGACTCGATGCCACGGCATCCGACGACGGCACCCGACTGTCCCATGCGGCGGCACCGCGGAAGGCACCGGTGCGGCGTTCGTTACTGCGTGCCGGGGTGGTCGTGCCCGCGATCCTGGCGGTCCTGCTGGTCATGGCGATTGCCGTGGCGGTCTTTGAATTTCGCCGCACTGACCGGCCGTACGCGACGCCGACCGCGAAGTCACCCACCGTCACCACACCGACCTTCACGCCCGCGCCACCGCCGCCAGAGCCACCTCCGGCACCAACACCAACACCAACACCAACCGCGACCACGACCACACCGGCCGCCCCGGCCGCGGTGGTGATCGGCGCCAACTGTTCGCCAGTGGGCAGCACCGGGACGACGGCCGACGGTTCCACTGCATATTGCTCGACGCTGCAAACCACCGGCGCCTCGATCTGGTCGCTCAACGAAGGCGACATCCCAAGTCCCACAGTCACTACCGAGCCGGCCGACGAACCGTTGCCCGTTATGGAAGAGTCGCCGGTGCGGGTATGCATGCAGCAGACGGGCCAGACCCGCCGTGAATGCCGCGACGATATCCGCGCCAGCAACGGATTGCCTCCGCTGCGATGAAATTCGCAATCGTCGCTCCCGTCGCGGCCGGGGTCACCGCCGACCCCGGCTGGATGTCGGCCTTCGCCAAGCACGTCGAGGCGTGCGGTTTCGAGTCGATCGTCGTCGTCGAGCACACCGTGCTGATGTCGGAGTACGACAGCGTCTACCCCTACGACAGCTCCGGACGCGTGGAACTCGCGGCGGATTGCCCGGTGCCGGATCCGCTTGACCTGCTGGTGTTTCTGGCCGGCCAGACCGACCGGCTGGGGCTGGCCACCGGAGCGCTGGTGCTGCCCAATCACCATCCGGTGGTGCTGGCCAAACGGGTCGCCACTGTGGACGTGTTGTCCGGCGGACGATTTCGGCTCTGCGTCGGAATGGGCTGGCTCAAGGAGGAGATCGAGGCGTGCGGTGCTGAGTTCTCCAGCCGGGGCAAGCGCGCAGACGAGCAGCTGGAGGTCATGCGGTTGCTGTGGGAGCAGCGGCCAGAGGGGACGAGCTTCCATGGCGAGTTCTTCGACTTCGACCACGCGATGTGCTACCCCAAGCCGGTCGCAGATGTGCCGATCCACATCGGTGGACACAGCAAGGCCGCGGCACGACGCGCCGGCCGGTACGGTGACGGCTTTCAGCCGCTCGGTGTCGGCGGGGAGCAACTGACCGATCTGATCGCGATAATGCGCGACGAGGCAAGACGATTCGAACGCGACCCCGACGCGCTGGAGCTCTCGCTAGGACATCTCGTCACCAAAATCGACCCCGACCGGGCGGATAAACTCGCCGCCATGGGAGCGCACCGGGTGGTGCTCGCGATGCCGCTTAC
>DATFCF010000356.1:0-5797 GCA_035253445.1 Mycobacterium sp. | reverse complement strand
ATCGAGCCGGCACCATCCTTGCCGGTACACCAGCCAGCGATATGGCACAGATGTTCTTGATCTGGACCTTGGTCAGCGGGCTCGGCGATATTGGACGGATCGACGAGATCGAACCCGCGGCGAGTGCCGGTTACCGACTCGCCGAGACGTCCGCTGAGGCTTCGCATCTGCGCCTGCCGCTGGCGACGATGCAAGTCATCGCGTACTGGCTCGCCGGTGCGCTGACATCCTCGGACGCAATGATCGCGCGGTTCCGCAGCGACACGATCGACGTTCCCTTTCAGCAATCCTGGCGCAGCTTCTTCGCCGCCATGTCGGCGATTAGCCGCGGTGATCTCGCTGCGGCGCAACGGTCACTGCACGAAACGATCGCGCATCTGGAAACCGCAGGCACCGGGCAGATGTTGAAGGTCTTCGCGCGGTCGTGGTTGGCGACCGTGACCGGTATGGCAGGCAAAGCAGTCGACGCGCGCTGCGAATTCGCGGCTCTCGAGTGGTGGGACAGGGACCCTGACGCGTGCAAGTGGGACTCGGCGAAATCCATCGCGGAGGCGTGGGTGTGTGCCGCCGAAGGCGCGACCACTCAGGCGATCTCGATCATCTGCGACGCCGCGCGGCGGGAGCGCCGATTGGGCCGACGCGCCTGGGAAGTCATGCTTCTGCAGACCGCAACGCAATTCGGTGATCGCACCACCGCCCCCAGGCTGGCCGAACTGGCCGACGACGTTCAAGGGCCGCGCGCGGCCGCCGCCGCAATCCACGCCGCCGCGCTAGCAGCAGGGGACGGTGATGCGTTGATCCGTGCGTCCCGCCAGTACGAAGAATTCGGTGATCGGCTCGCCGCCGCCGATGCCGCAGCCCAAGCCGTCGTGACATACCACCAAGCCGGATTGCGAGGCGCGGCAATGAACGCATCCGCCATGGTCGACCGTCTCGCAGCGGAATGCCAAGGCGCCCAAACTCCTGCATTGCGGGCCGCGGCGGCGCCGCAGCCGTTCACGGCCCGTCAGCGTGAGATCATATCGCTTGCCGCACAAGGGCTCTCGAACAAGGAGATCGCCGACCGGCTCACCATGTCGACCCGCTCTGTTGAGGGACACCTCTTCCGTGCCTCTCAACGCGTCGGAGCCAACAGCCGCGAACAGCTGATCTCCATTCTGCACGGCTCGTGAGCGACACTCTGTCGACGACGGACGCAATGCCGGGCGCTGTCGGCCATCACAGCTCGCCCGCCTCCACCGCCTCACGGGTGTGCTGCGCAGCGGCGATCTGGCGCGCCGAGAAGCCGATCCAGAAGGCCGTGACACCGACGATCACCGCGATGCCCGCGACCCACAGCAGCGAATAGGTATAGCCGTACCCCAGTGCGTCCAGCTGAGCCGGCGTCATGTCCTTCACCGGCCCCGTGGTGCCGCCCAGAAACAGCGTGCGCGACGTCTGCACGGCCTGGATGACGACGAGCACCACCGGCCCGCCGAGGTTGTACACCATCAGCGTGATGGACGACACCGGGCCGATCTCCTTCGGACCGACCTCCGCCAGCGCGCACAGCGGCAGGATCACCGCGATCATGCCGATGCCGAAGCCGCCCACCACGATGGGCGCGAACAGGTCCGGGAAGTACGGGATGTCACGGGTCAGCGTCGAGCCGTACAGCATGGCGCCCCACACGAACAGACCGCCGCCGATGATCAGCCAACGGGGTGCGATGTGCGGCGCAAGCCGGGCCGCGAGCGCACTGCCGAGGGCAAACGCGACCGCGAACGGAAGGAAGCAGATGCCGGCGCGCAGTGCCGAGTAGCCGAGGACGTCCTGTACCAGTAGCGCGATCATCACGCTCAGCGTCAACATCACGCCACCGGCCAGGAACAGCGAGACGAACGTCATCACCCGGTTGCGGTCGTTGAACACCGAAAACGGCACCAGCGGATTCGCCGCGGTGCGCTCGACCAAGAGGAAGGCGACGAAGAACACCACCGCGGCGACGGCGGCGCCGATCACCCACGGGTCGACCCAGGCCCGCGGCGGGCCCTGGGTGAACACCAGCACCGCGGCCGTGCAGCCCAGCGTCGCCAGCAGCGCCCCGGTGACGTCGAGCTTGAGTCGCTCGTGATGGGTTTCGCGGACCCGATAGACCGCGATCGCGATGATGACGATGCCGATGGGGACGTTGATCAGGAATGCCAGCCGCCACGAGACGACGGTGAGTGCGCCGCCGAGCACCAGGCCCATCACCGAGCCGATGCCCTGCATGGCGACCGAGATCGCCATCGCGCGATTGCGTGCATGTCCGACGGCGTACGTCGTCGCGATGAGGGCCAGGCCGGTCGGCGCGGCCACCGCGGCACCGGTGCCCTGCACCGCGCGGGCGACGATCAGCGTGATGCCGTCGGTGGCCAGGCCGCACACCAGTGAGGCGATCGTGAACACCCCGACGCCGGAGAGGAACGCGCGTTTATGGCCGATCGCATCGCCAACGCGCCCGCCGAGCAGCAGCAGCCCGCCGAACGTCAGCACGTACGCGGTGATGACCCAGCTCTTCGCCACGTCGGACAGGTCCAGGTCGGCCTGCATCCGTGGCAGCGCGACGATGACGATGGTGCCGTCGAGCGTCGACATCAGCTGCATGCCGGTGATCGCCACGATCGCGATGCCCAACACCGACGAGGACAGCGGTGCCGTGGTGCGCTCGGTCGCGTCCGAAGAACCCCCCACGGTGGACATGGACAGCCAGCCTACCCAGAGCGATTTCGGGGTGTTTGGTAGCGCTCAGCGCGACCGCTCACGCCGAAATCACAACTCGCCGGCGTCGATCGCGTCCTTGACTTCCTGCGCGTGCCCGACCTGTTCGGCCGTGTAGCCGATGAACAGTGCCGCCCCGCCAACGATCACCGCGACCGCGGCCACCCACAGCAGGCCGTAGGTATAGCCCTGGTCGAGCGCGTGCAACTGGGCGCTGTCCATGTACTTCACCGGGCCGGTGGTGCCGCCCAGATACAACGTCCGCGAGGTGATGACGGCCTGAATGATGGCGAGCACCACGGGGCCGCCGAGGTTCTGCAGCATCAGCGCGATCGCCGACACCGGACCGATTTGGTCGAAGCCCACACCGGCAATGGCGGACACGGTCAGCGGCACGACGATCATGCCGATGCCGAAGCCGCCGACGGTGATCGGAAGCACCAGGTTCGGGAAGTACGGGATGTCACCGTGCAGGGTGGAGCCGTAGATCATCGCGCCAAGGACCATGACGCCGCCCGCGATCACCAGCAGGCGCGGCGGGAACAGAGATACCAGGTGCGACGACAGGCCAAGCCCGATGCCCAGCGCGATGACGAACGGGATGAAGCCGATGCCGGCCCGTAATGCGCTGTAACCCATGACGTCCTGGACGTACAGGCCGATCAGGACGGTCAGCGTGAACATCACACCGCCGGCCAGGAAGACCGCCGCGAACGTCGCGACGCGGTTGCGGTCCTTGAACAGGTCGAACGGGACGACGGGGTTGTCCGCCGTGCGCTCGACGTAGAGGAACGCGATCAGGAAGGCCAACGCGGCCACGCCCGAACCCAGGGTCATCGGCGACAGCCAGCCCCGCTCGGGGCCCATCGAGAAGCCGAACACCGCCGCCGTGCAAAAGAGCGTGGCCAGAAGTGCGCCCGCAGCGTCGAGCTTCAGCCGCTCGCGGTGCGTTTCCCGCAGCGTCTTGCGGGCGAGGTGGATCATCAACAGGCCGATGGGGATGTTGATCAGGAACGCCCACCGCCAGGACACCTCGGTCAGCGCACCGCCGACGATCAGGCCCATCACCGAGCCGATACCGGTCATCGCGGCGAAGATCGCGGTGGCCGCATTACGAGCGGGCCCCTTCGGAAAGGTGGTCGCGATCAGTGCCAGAGCGGTCGGTGACGCAATCGCGGCGCCTACGCCCTGCAACAGCCGGGCAACGACGAGGGTGGCCTCATCCCATGCGATGCCGCACAGGATCGAGGCGATGGTGAACAGCGCGACGCCGACGATGAAGGTGCGCTTGCGGCCGATGGTGTCGCCGAGGCGACCACCCAGCAGCATCAGGCCGCCGAAGGTCAGAACGTAGGCCGTGATGACCCAGCTCCTGCCCGCGTCGGAAAGGCTCAGCTCGTCCTGAATCTTAGGAAGCGCGACGATCGCAACGGTGCTGTCCATGGTCGCGAGCAACTGCATGCCACCGATCGCGACAACCGCGGCAATGAACCGCCGCGACGGCAGCCAAGCCGGGTACCTGCCGGTTTGCTCCACCGCAGGGCGTTCCACGTGCACCGGGAGCGACCGGTTAGCCCCGCCCTCGGCGTCACGGCGGATGGCGGCGCGCTCTGCATCATTGAGAGCCGTCATAGCGGGTTACCTTACAGTAATCTTAAGAATCCTTTAACCGCCGAAAGCGGCGACCGCCCCGATGACGATGATCGCCGGAGGCCGAATGCCCTCGGACCGGATCCGCTCGGGCGCGTCGATGAGCGTCGCTCGCAAAGTCTGCTGCGACGCCGTGGTGCCGTGCTGCACCACGAGGACCGGCGTATCCGCTGGTCGGCCGCCATCCAGCAGAGCCTTGGTGAACAGTTCGATGCGCTCGACGGCCATCAGCAACACGATCGTGCCTGACATCGCGGCCAGCGCATTCCAATTGACTAACGATTCGGGGTGCCCGGGCGCAACATGACCGCTGACCACCACAAACTCGTGCGTCACGTGCCGATGCGTGACCGGAACGCCGGCCAGCGCGGGAACTGCTATGGCACTGGTCACACCCGGCACCACAGTCACGGGAATCCCGGCGTCCGCGCATGCGAGCACCTCTTCGTATCCCCGCGCGAACACGAACGGATCGCCGCCCTTGAGCCGCACCACGAACTTGCCGGCCTTGGCACGATCGACGAGGACCTCGTTGATCGCGTCCTGCGCCATTGCCCGCCCGTAGGGAATCTTCGCCGCGTCGATGACCTCCACATGCGGCGGCAGCTCAGCAAGAAGCTCCGGTGGCGCCAGCCGGTCCGCGACCACGACGTCGGCGTGGGCCAGCAGCCGCCTGCCGCGGACGGTGATCAGCTCCGGATCGCCCGGTCCGCCGCCGACCAGCGCAACGCCACCGTGCACGACGCCGGGGGTCTCGGCAGTGATGAGGCCCTGTTGCAGCGCCTCGTGGATGGCCGACCTGATCGCGGCGGACCGCCGGTGCTCACCCCCGGCCAGCACCCCGACGGACAGGCCCTCGTACTCGAATGAGGCGGGGGTCACCGCGGTGCCCTCCCGCGCGATGTCGGCGCGCACACAGAAGACTTGCCGGCGTTCGGCCTCGGCGACGACGGCGGCGTTGACGTCCGGGTCGTCGGTGGCTGCGATCGCATACCACGCGCCGTCGAGATCGCCGTCGCGGAACTCCCTGAGTATCAAGGTGATTCCCGCAGTGGATTCGACGGCGGGGGTGGCGGTGCGGGTGATGACGTGCACATCCGCGCCGTTGGCGACCAGCAGCGGCAGCCTGCGCTGCGCGACGGTGCCCCCGCCGACGACCACGACCTTTTTGCCGGCGAGGCGCAGGCCGACGAGGTAGGCGCTTTCGGTCACCCGGCGAGCTTAGAGGTTGCCGCGGCCGCCACGAAGCGGGTTATGGCGTGCGGGTGGGCGGCGGGATGTGTGTGCAGGTAGCCGGCGTGCACGCCGCGATCGATGGCTCCGTCGCGCACCGTATCCACTTCGCCGCCGCGGTAGGCCCATGCCGGCTGATAGCTGTCGGTGAAAGTAACTGTTGTGCGATGGA
>DATFCF010000355.1:0-4292 GCA_035253445.1 Mycobacterium sp. | reverse complement strand
CTTCGGCGGCCTCGGCCTCGGCTGCGCCTTCCTCTGCCGTCGGCGCCACGTAGACCGATTCGATCTGGGCGATGAGCTCGTTGGCGTCGGTGACCGCGGTCACGCCGGCTGGCATGGTGAGATCCCCGACGCGAATCAGGTCGCCCGGCCGCTCCAGGCCGGAGACGTCGACGTCGAGCTGGTGGGGGATGCTCGCCGGCAAGGCTTCGACTTCAAGCTCGGTGCGGGCCTCGGTGAGGACACCTTCTGAGGCCTGGACCGGATTGTGGAAGACGAGCGGCACCATCGCCCGCACCGGCTTGCGCAGGTTCGGGGCGAAGAAGTCGACGTGGACCGGTTGCCGGCTCAGTGGATCGGTCTGCACGTCGCGGATGAAAACCGACTCGTTGCCGTCTTCCCAGCGCAGGACGAACAACGTCGAATGTCCGCTGCGCTGATAGAACTTCGCGAACTGCCGGCTGTCGACGGTGACGGGTACAGTCTCCGGGACGACGGGGCCGTAGACGACTCCCGGCAACCGGCCGGCCCGGCGGAGCTGCTTGACCTTTTTCCCGAGCAGCGTACGCCGCTGTGCCTCGAATTCGATAGTCGCCATCTCTGTTACCTGCTCACGACCGCGATGCATCGCACGAAAAGACACGGAAAACCGGGTCAGCCCGCGACCGAGCCGGCCCGGAATTGCAGCCATGCATCCTACCACATGGCCATTGCGCGGTCGGACTTGAAGCGTGGTGAGTATCGACGTTGCTTGACGCCCAAAAGAGCGGGCCGTACCATCGTGCCACTTTCCGGCCAGTTCGCGTCGTTTCGGGCGCCCGACAGCGAGCACGCGAGGGCAAGCCCGCTCCACGGTCGACAAGGAGGTCGCCGGTTGGGACGATTTCTCATTCGCCGCGCCCTCATTTCTGTGGTGACCTTGATCGCGATCAGCATGGTGGTCTACGGCATCCTGGCTATCGCCCCAGGCGACCCGCTGACGGGATTCGCCAATAATCCGAACGTGCCGCCGGAGTTGCGCGAACGGATCAAGGCGACAATGGGGCTCAACGATCCGGTCCACGTTCAATACCTGCGTTGGGCCAAGGCGTACGTCCAGGGCGATTGGCTTCAGTCCTACTCGGCGAAGATTCCCGTGCGGGACTACGTGTTATCGCGGTTGCCGGTAACGCTCTCCATCACTGGCTCGGCATTGATCCTCAGCGTGCTGATCGCGGTCCCGATAGGGGTGCTCTCGGCGATCCGGCAGTACTCGTTCTTCGACCAAGTGTCGACCACGTTCGCGTTTCTGGGGTTCAGCCTGCCGACGTTCTTCACCGGCATCCTCTTCATCCTCCTCTTCAGCGTCCACCTCGGTTGGCTGCCCTTCGTCTATGACACCCAGGTGACGGGGTTCTGGCCGAACGTCAAGCAATCGGCGATGCCGGTGGCGGTACTCGGGCTGGCCGGTGCGGCGCAGTTGATGCGCTTCGTGCGGGCCTCGATGCTGGAGACGATCAACCAGGACTACGTGCGCACGGCACGGGCGAAGGGCCTGCGCGAGCAGGCGGTGGTGGTGGCGCACGGGATGCGCAACGCGCTGATCCCGGTCGTGACCGTCCTTGCCCTGCAGATCCCCGACCTCTTCGGCGGGGCGATCATCACCGAGCAAATCTTTCGGGTGCCGGGTATCGGCCGCGCGTTGATCGACGGGATCTACAGCAAGGACGTCCCGGTGGTGATGGCGATCACGTTCGGCATCGCCATTTTGGTCGTGGTCTTCAACGTTGTGGCGGACCTGCTCTACGCCGTGCTCGACCCGCGCATCCGGTATTCATAGAAGCGCGACGCGACACGGACGCACGCGCAGTCGCCAAGGCAGGAAGGAGCGCCGACATGTCGCAGAGCGTCGATCTCGACATCGGCCGCGCCCCTGCCGCGGTGGGCCTCGGTGCCGCCGCAGTTGCCGAGCCGCCGGTCGCGGAGCGAGCGAACGGGGAGCACCTGGTCGGCGAATTGCGGGTGCGGCCGCAACGGTCGCTGTGGGGGAACGCGTGGCGGCAGTTCCGCAAGCACAAGCTGGCGATGGCGGGGCTGGTCGTCTTCGCGTTCATGCTGCTGGCGACGTTCGTCGGGTCGTCCCTCTATCCCAAGCCGATCGACGCCATCGACTTCGCGGTGAGCGGCGCCGGTCCTTCGGCCACAAACCCGTTCGGCGCCGACGATCTCGGGCGTGACATCCTGGCCCGCATCCTGTGGGGCGGGCGCATTTCGTTGGCGGTGGGAATCGCGGCGGCGTTGTTCGCCATCATCCTCGGCACGGCGATCGGGGCGGCGGCGGGATTCCTCGGCAGTTTCGCCGACACGGCGCTGATGCGGTTGACTGACCTGTTCATCTCGCTGCCGCAAGTGCCGCTGCTGCTGGTGATCAGCTTCCTTTACAAAGACGCCTTCGCGCGCTTCTTCCAGGCGCGGACGGGGAACAGCGTGCTGGGCATCTTCGTCCTGATCGTGTTGGTGATCGGTCTCCTGAGCTGGATGCCGACGGCGAGATTGGTGCGGGCCAGCTTCCTGGCGACGAAGGAAAAGGAGTTCATCGAGGCCGCGGAATCGATCGGGGCGTCACGCGGCTCGCTGATGTTCAAGCACATCCTGCCGAACGTGATGAGCCCGATCATCGTGGCGGCGACCCTCGGCGTCGGCGCGGCGATCATCACCGAGTCGGCCCTTTCGTTCCTCGGGCTCGGGTTCCCGTCCGACATCCCGACCTGGGGGAGCATGCTCTACTACGCCAAGGACCGATTCGGGTTTGCTCCGCATGAGGCGATATTTCCCGGCACGATGATCTTCCTGACCGTGCTTTCGATCAACTTTATTGGCGACGGCCTGCGCGACGCGCTCGATCCGCGCAAGACCTCATAGGATCGATGACTACGGCCGACCAATGGGACGTGCAGTCCTGCTTCATCTGGAAGGATTACAGCCGCTTCGTCGAGATCGCTCCGGTCGAGCGGGGCTGGCTGGTCCTATGGGGCGAGTATCGGGACGGCGGGCGCAGCCGGGAGCTGCACGGAAACCGGACGTACATCGATCTGGCGGGAGCGCGGCGGCGGGTGGCGGACGCGGTGTTCGAGCTGACGCGCGATCCTGAACTGGTGGCTGAGGCGCTGGTGCGGTTCGACCGGACGGCGTTTCCGGCACATGTGGCGGTGGAGAATGGGGTTCACTTGTAGCGTGAAACTCCTTCAACTGGCGAATCCTGGGGAAATGTCGGGCAGTCTCCCCCGCGCTCGCCCTCACCCCACCCCCTCTCTCCGTGCGCGGGGAGAGGGGCTTGTCTTGCCGGCAGGCTCGCAGAAATGCCCCGGTGCTTCAGCCAAGTTCCAGAGTCCAGCAGCGAGCGTGAACTAGGTCCATGCGCGTAGCGATCGTGGGGCCGGGGGCGCTGGGCAGCGTATTCGGGGCCGCGCTGCTGCGGGCCGAAAACGACGTGGATTTCGTCGGCCGGCCGTCTCCGCAGCTGCGGGCGCTGCGCGAGAAGGGTCTGCGCCTGGTCGAGCGTGGCGGCGAGACTGTCTGTCTCGTCGCGGTTGCCGGCGATGACCCCAGTGTGGTCAGTGATGCGGATCTGGTCCTCGTTCTGGTGAAATCTGTTGACACGTCGTCGGTCGCGCGGAGCATCGCGCCCTTCGTCCGCGACGGTCAGCCGGTGCTCACGTTGCAAAATGGGCTCGGCAACGCCGAGCGGATCCGGGCTGAGGTCGGTGCCAGAGCGCGGGTGCTGGTCGGGGTGACATCGCAGGCGGCGACCCGACTCGAGCCGGGAGTGGTGGCTCACACCGGGGCGGGGCCAACGGTCGTCGGCTCCGCGAGCGACAATGCCGACGAAGGGGCGATGGCCAGGGAGGTGGCGGCGGTCTTTTCCGCCGCCGGCATCCCCACCGCGGCGGTATCCGATATCCAACGGTGGGTATGGCGGAAGTTGGCGATCAATGCGGCGATCAACGGACTGACCGCGCTCGCCGGCGTGCCAAATGGGAAGATTGTCGAGGATCCGGCATCGCTCGACGCCGCAGAGATCGTGGCCGAAGAGGTTGCGGCGGCGGCGCGGGCGCACGGTTGGGAACTGGGCGGGATGCGGAGGGCGGTGGCCGAGACGGCCGCGGCAACGGCGGCGAACCGGTCGTCGATGTTGCAAGACCTCGACGCCGGGCGGCCGACGGAAGTGGCGGCCATCCACGAGGCGGTCGTCGCGGCGGCGGAGGCGGCCGGCGTCGCGACGCCGGCGACGGCGGTATTGTCGGCGCTGATCCGAG
>DATFCF010000354.1:0-2305 GCA_035253445.1 Mycobacterium sp. | reverse complement strand
GCCGAACGCGCTCGATGCACCGAAGCCCGTGTCGTCGATCAGGACGACCAGAACGTTCGGCGCCCCGGCCGGCGGCCGCACTTCCTCGATCGGCGCGAACGACGTGTCCGGGTCCTTGGCGTCGTAGGTGGTGAGCCCGACATGCGCGACGTCGGGAATGGGAAGGATGTCGCGCCGGACGGTAGCCGCCCCTGCATCTGATTGACGGTTGTTCTGCGCTGGCGTGCTGGGCATGGTCGTCCTCTCGCTCGAGGCGCTCTGTGTGACCCGAGACGGTCAGACTATGTTGCGCTCTGGGTGATCGACGCGTTTTAACGCGGGCGCCGACGGCGTTTCACCAAGCGGTCACACCACCCAATAGGCTTGGGCCTTGATGGATTTGCGTGGAATGTTGTAGTCCTCACGGAAGACCTTGGCCACCGCGCGGGTGGTCCGGTTGTCACAGGCGACCCAGCCGAAATGGTCGGAAGCATCGAACGCGGACGCGCTCACCGTCTGCACCAGCGCCTCGCCGGCGTTCTTGCGGTCCACCCACACGACGTCGGCGCTGCGGGCCACCGGTAGTTGCTTGTCGTCGTCGTACCCGGCTTCGAGGTACACCCGCGCCGGGGTGTCGCCGATCGCCGTAAGAAGCGAATTGATGGCCGGCAGTGAAGCCGTGTCGCCGACGATGACATAGCCCTTGGGCGCCGGCTCGGGCAGCGTGAAGTTACTGCCGAGCACCGTCACCTCGATGGTGTCGCCGGGCTGCGCGTTCTGTGCCCACCGCGAGGCGATGCCGTCGTGCAGCGCGAACTCGATGTCGACGGTGTCGGCGTCCGGGTTCGGGTCGACCAGGGTATAGCCGCGCTGATGCTGCTTCTCTCCGTCGGCGAACCACATGCGGATCCACATCGTCGGGTGCAGCGGCCGGTCGCTGAGCATGCCGTCCGCGGCGAAGCTCAGCCGAAGGAAGTGCGGGCTGATCTCACGCCGCCCGGTCACGGTCAGCTGGTAGTCGCCCGCGCGCAGCAGCTTGAGCACCGCGCCCTGAAATCCTCGTGTTGGCGTCTTTTCCGACATCGGCCCTGCCTTTTGCCTCGGTTACTTAGGCGAGCTTAACCTAACTTCAGGCAGGTGGGCAGGCCCTACCTATTCGGAGCGGATGCGGGTAAACCGGTGCAGCAGCCAGGCCAGCGGCACCGTCACCACGAACGTCGCCGCGAACAGCATGCCCATCGAGCCCGTGTAGATCGGGAATCGAAGGATCTCCACCATCACCAATTCCATGGTGAGCAGGTGGATCAAGAAGATCTCGTAGGAGATCTCGCCGAGGAAGACCATCGGGCGGGTGGCCAGGAACTTGGCGTAGAGCCCGCGATCACCGAGTGCCAGCGGCGCGACCATCAGCGTGGCGATCACGGCATAGAAGGCCGCCTTCGCAAGCGCTTCGCGCAGCTCGTGCGGCGACGTAGTCGGCTCGCCGGCGATCGGCGTGGACGCGATGAAGTAGCAGACCAGCGCCAGCGGGACGCACACCAGCGCGTACGCCCGCACCCCCATCGGCTGCAGCGCCGCGAGCATCATGCCGCCGATGAACCACGCGAGGTAGGTCGGCAGCCACAGCCGCGCGCCGTCGGGCAGCCAGTCGGTGGTGTGCACCAGGACCAGCCACGCCGGTGTGATCAATGCCATCGCCGTCAGGCCGGTCATCAGCAGGCCCGGCCGCCAGCGGCGCCGGCACAACACCACCAGCAGCAGGAAGGCCAGCAGCGGCAGCGCGACGTAGAACGCGACCTCCACCGCCAGGCTCCACATCTGCGTGAGCCCTTGATGCAGAAATGAATACAGGTAGTGGTCGGTGTAGATCTGCGTCAGAGTCAGATTGCGGAACAACCCCTCCCACGTGTGGCCGGGGTTCGGCCCGGCGGTGCGGAAGTGGTAAAGCAGGTAAGCGGCGAGCACCGTGACGACGTACGCGGGCATGATGCGTCGCACCCGGTGCCAGGCGTAGCGGCGCACCGACGGCGGCGGGCGTCGCGCGATGTCGCCGGCCGGGGCGGCTCCGCCCGAGGCCGCTGCCGTAACCCATGGCCGGAACAACAGAAAACCGGAGAGCACGAAGAAGATCGGCACGCCGATCTCCATCCGCGAGTACACAAGTCCGACGTAGCCGTGGGTGTACTTGCCGGTGGTGTAGGCGGCGTGGGTTGCCATTACCAGCAGCGCTGCGACCGCGCGGATTCCGGTGAGCGAGGCGACTCGCTCGGCCTTGCTGACAGACTCCAGCCCACCCTGCGCGTGCACATCGCTGGACACGGTCATT
>DATFCF010000353.1:0-2363 GCA_035253445.1 Mycobacterium sp. | reverse complement strand
CGCCGCCAGGAATTCCAGAACAATGCCGCCATCTACTGGCGCCTCAACGAGGCCTGGGCAGTTCGCGGCGCGATCCGCGACAAATGGAACACCGTCAACGCCGAACGCCCCGACAGCCTCCTCGGCTATCCCATATCCGATGAAAAGGTCCTGCCCGGAGGGCAAGGCCGGATGAACCGGTTCGAGCGCGGTGTCATATACTGGCATCCCTCATTCGGCGCGCATCCAGTATCGGGACCGATTTTGGACATGTGGGCTGAGAAGGGGTACGAGCAGAGCAGTTACGGATACCCAACCGCTGATCAGGTTTCCCTTGGCGGGAACCGAGTGGAGCAGCAATTCCAGGGGACCAAGCTAAGCCTGAATCCGTGGAGGGTGTAGCGGGATCGTCGGCGAGTGAACAGTGAAAGTGCCTCCCGTAGTGAGACAATCAAGATTCTCACGTCACAACTGTCCACATACGGAAGGGCACTTTCAGTGCAATCATCGCACACCTTCACGGCCGAATCCGCTGTGTTCGACGAACGCAATCTCGTGTCCTCTGCCGGTCTGGTTCCGGTGCTGGAACTGGCCGAACAGGCAGGACTGTCGGAGTTGATCGACACTCATGTCCGCCTCGACTCCACACGGGTGGCCTCGGGTGCGGTGAACCCGGTCGGGAAATTGACCTCGATCATCGCCGGGATGTGCACCGGAGCGGACGTCATCGACGACATGAACCTGCTCCGGGCCGGTGGGATGCCCGCCCTGTTCGATCAGGTGTACGCGCCGTCGACACTGGGGATATTCCTGCGCGAGTTCACCTTCGGGCACAGCCTCCAACTCGGGTCGGTGCTGCGCCGACACCTGATCGCCCTTGCCACCCGCACCCCGCTGCTGCCCGGCATCGCCGAGCGGGCGTTCCTCGACATCGACTCGCTACTGCGCCCGGTCTACGGACACCAGAAACAAGGAGCGTCCTACGGGCATGCGAAGATCGCCGGCCGCGCCCTGCTCCGCAAGGGACTGTCGCCGCTGGTCACGACCCTGTCCACCGCGCAGGCGGCGCCGGTGATCACCGAGATGCGGCTGCGGGCCGGCAAGACGGGATCCGGCCGCGGCGCCGCCTCCCAGCTGCGTTCGGCGATCACCACCGCCCGCGCCTGCGGGGCGCACGGCAAGATCATGGTCCGCGGGGATTCGGCGTTCGGGAACAAGGCCGTTATCGGCGCCGCGGTCGCCGCGGGTATCGAGTTCTCCCTGGTGATGACCCGTAATCCGCGGATCACCCGGGCCATCGACGGCATCGACGAGCACAAGTGGACGCCGGTGCACTACCCCGGTGCGGTTATCGACCCCGAGACCGGGGAGCTGATCTCCGACGCCGAGGTCGCCGAGACCTCGTACACCGCGTTCTCCGGCCGCCACCGGGTCACCGCCCGCCTGATCGTGCGGCGGGTCAAGGACGCGAATTACCCGGATGCGTTGTTCCCGGTATGGCGCTACCACCCGTTCTTCACCAATTCCGATCTGTCGACCGTCGAGGCAGATATCACCCACCGCAAGCACGCGATCGTGGAAACGGTGTTCGCGGACCTGATCGACGGACCACTCGCGCATGTCCCCTCCGGCCGGTTCGGCGCGAACAGCGCCTGGGTGCTCTGCGCCGCGATCACCCACAACCTGCTGCGCGCCGCCGGCACCCTCGCCGGCGGACACCACGCCGTCGCCCGCGGCGCCAGCCTGCGCCGGCACCTGATCAACGTTCCCGCCCGATTCGCCCGGCCCGCACGCAAACCCGTTCTCCACCTGCCAGCTCACTGGCCACGACAAGCGCACTGGACATCCCTCTGGGACAACACCATCGACTACACGCCACCCCAAGCAGCCTGACCCTCGACACACCGGCCGCACCGGCCCCAACCCCAGGAACACAACGAACGTGGATGAGCTGACAACCAGGTCAGCAGATCAACTACACCCCGAACAGCATCACCTGTGCGCATCACAAACGAATCCGACCAAAATCAGCGATCCACGGATTCAGGCTAAGTGGTCTGATTCGTTAGTTCGTCGGGGGTTGTTGCCAGGCGGTGGGGTCGGCGAGGTAGAGCCCGCAGGCGCAGTCGAGTGCGTCCTCGGGGGTGCCGGCGAAGGCGCCGCTGGGCAGGATCGAGTCCTGGTACTTGCCGGTGCTGGCGAGGTGGATCGCGAATCCCCACGAGCGGGCCGATCCTCCGTAACGCAGCCGCATCAGCGGTAGCACGGTGCCGTCCGGCAGTGTCGCGTCGACGTAGGCGAAGGATCCTCGAAATCGGGCGTCGACGTCACGCAGTTGCGGCCAGCGGGCGCGGGCATGGTCGAACAACCGAAGGCGCAGCGAG
>DATFCF010000352.1:0-3373 GCA_035253445.1 Mycobacterium sp. | reverse complement strand
TACGACCCGGACTCCGGGTTGGTGGACACGAGCACGGAGATCACGTTCCGCGGGCAGCGCATCAACCCGATCAAACTCCAGGTCACGGAAACCCAGTGGGCGATCACGAAGGGCTTCACCGTCGCCTACCGCACCAACGCGGGTGCGTGGATTGATCTGACGCAGTTCGTCGAGTGGGAGACCGACACCACCAACACCGTCACCGTCGGGGACTTCTCCCGCCAGCTGACGAACTCGTCGATGGAGCCGGTCGGGTCCCGGCCGAACGCGGACACGTCGGTGCCGGGCCAGCCGACGCTGATCGAGCCGTTCACCGGTGTCGCCTACCTGGATGACCGTGGCTTCACGAAGGCCCGCGTGATCCTCTCGTGGAACGCGCCGAACAACGTGGATGGCAGCTCGGTTCTCGACGGGGATCACTATGAGATCCGGTGGGCTGTCGACACCGACATGATCTATCCGGCGACGTGGGCGTCTGTGTCGCAGGTCCGCTGGCAGGACATGCAGATCTGGTCGCAGCCTTTTGCTGCGCCGGATGGCCAGTGGCAGATGATGGTCGTCAACTGGGACACGACGACTGCGCAGTTGCAGGACCTCAGCCCTGGTATCGGCTATGACGTGCAGATAAGGGCGGTCGACAAGACCGGCAACACCGGCGCCTGGTCGAGCGTGACGACGTTCGTCACGTCCACCGACAACATCGCCCCGTCCACGCCCGCCGCGCCGTCGGTGGCCGGGTCACGGATCGCGGTGCAGGTGACGCACCAGCTCGGCAAGTCGAGCGGTGGGACGTTCAACCTGGAAAGCGACCTGGATCACCTGGAGATCCACGTCTCCTACGAGCCCGGCTTCACCCCCGACGCGACCACGCTGAAGGGGAAGGCGGTCGCGAACGCGGGGATGATCCAGGCGCAGATCCCCGTCGTGTTCACGGCGCAGGTCGAGGAAGTCTCAGCCCGCTACGTGCGCGTGGTGGCGGTCGACAAGACCGGCAACAAGTCCGGCCCCTCCGACGCCGCCTCCGCGACCGCACTCCTCATCGACGACGCCCACATCAGCGACCTCACCGTGTCGAAGGTGACGGCTGGGACGATCGGCGCGGACTTCATCGTCGGCGCCCGCATCAAGACCGCCGACACCGGCGCCCGCGTCGAGTTGAACAGTGGCGGTATCGGAGCCTGGAACGCGGCAGGCACACAAACCGTCGCGATCGCCGCCGCCGACGGCTCCGTATCCATCGTCGGTCAGCTGAAGTCCGGCACAGCCGGGAAACGCATCGAGATCAACCCCACCGGCGCCCTCCTGCCCGAGATCCGCTGGTACGCGAACACCGGCACCGACTACGGCTACATCAACGCCGTCTCCTCCGGCACCGACGTCACCCTCGGAATGAACTCCAGCCCCTACGACGACGGCGGCGGCACACAGGTCATCTCCCGCGTCTACCTCAGCACCTCCGTCGCCCAGTTCGCGGTCGTCAGAGCCGACGACCAGAGCCGTCGCGGCGGCTACGTACACGCCGCACCCGGGTCCTACTTCGCTGGATTCATCTCCGGAGGCACCGACGGCGGCTACTCCTACGCAGATTCCAGCCGCGGCCGATTCGGCTGGAATCCTAGCGATTCCACCAACGGCAACTACATGGACTTCTCGTCCGGTCGCACCCGGTCCGTTGGCCAGTGGGCCGACTTTGTCGTCGCAGGCAGCACCGACGGCATCTGGACCGCCGACGAGGGAGTCGCCGCCGCAGGAGACACCACCATCGCCCTCAGCTACGGCGCGACCATGGCTTCCAACATGGTCCCCCTGGTCACGCTGCGGCACCCCACCCTACGGACTTGGCAGGTCACTGCCTCGTCCACGACCTCATTCACCGTCACCTTCGGAACATCCTCCGGGTCGCCCTCGATCAGTGTCTGGAGCTACCGTGTCTGAGCCTCGCATCCTCACCGTCGACGCGGTCGGCGAACGCCTGACCAGGGGTGCGCCCCGTTGGGTCGTCCACCACGTTGACCAGGACGGCAACGGCGGCGGGCACATCTTCCCGAAGGAAACCCTGGAGTGGCGGGCCGCCGAATACGGGCTGTCGGACGTGGACGAGATCCTCGACATGGTGCTGCACGAGCCGCACCTGCCCGACGAGCCCGACCGTGACGATGCGGCCGCCCGCGCCGGGCTGGTTACCTCGAACCGGCCCGACGCCGAACCGATCACACTGTTCAACGCCGCCTCGACCGCGGACGCGCTCGCCGCGCACAGGCTCCGCATCGCCGACGCCAAGAAGGTCCGTGCCGTCGTGCAGGCGCCCGCGAAGGGCAAGAACCCCCTCGACGTGATCCGGGCCGCGCACGGCATCACCCCGGCCGGGCTGCGGGCGAAGCGTGAGGCCGTCGACATGCACCGCTGGCGCCTTGTGTACGGGGATCTACCCGTGCGTCTTCCGTCCGCTTCGTCTCTGCTGGAGGTCCCCCGTGCCTGACCCGTCCACCACGCGCCTCGGCATGTACAAGTCCAAGTCGGACGGCTCCGAGGACGTCGACTACAGCCAGGACATCGGCCAGAACCTCGACAAGCTCGACGCGGCCGTCGGCTTCCAGGTCGTCACGTCCGGCACCCGCCCGTCGTCCCCCTACTCGGGCAAGCCGATCGCACAGTCCGACACGGCCTACTCGACGTACTTCTCCAACGGCACCGCACCCGCCAGCGCCTCATGGGTCGAAATCCCCAACAGCAGCTCAACGTTCGGCTCCAACCTCAAGCTCGCCTCGACCGCGCAACTCGTCATCGGCGCCGACACCAACCTTTACCGCAGCGCCGCCAACGTACTCAAAACCGACGACACCCTCGCCGTCGGCGGAGACCTGAAACTCGTCAACGGCACCACCACCTACCGCAACAAACTCGCCACCTCCACCACCGTCGCCAACACCGCCGCAGAGACCGTCATCGCCGTGATGACCATCCCCGCAGCCGACGCGGTCGCCGGCGCCGTCTACCGCATCAAAGCCTGGGGAACCGCCTCCGTCACCGGCACACCCACCCTCACCCTCCGGTCCCGGCTCGGCGGCGTGGCCGGCGCGGCGCTCGGATCCAGCGGCGCCCGGACCGCATCATCCGGCGTCACCAACCGGTCCTGGCAGATCACGTGCGATCTGACGTGCCTCACCACCGGTGCGTCCGGGACGTGGTTCGCGAGCCAGATGACCTGCGAGGCGGTGACCGTTGCCGCTGCGGCGCCGTTCGCGTCGCCGGGGCTGATCCTGGACGGCACGTCCGCTGTGACGGTCGATACCACGGTGTCGGAGGATTTCGTTCTGACGGCGACGTGGGGGACGGCGTCGGCGTCGAACACGTTGACGTGCCGCGGGTATAC
>DATFCF010000351.1:0-3690 GCA_035253445.1 Mycobacterium sp. | reverse complement strand
CGGCGCACGACCCGCAGGGTCGCCTTCATGCCCTTGGCCGCGTGGCCGGGCTCCAGGCAGACCAGACGGTAGGTCCCGGCGCGGCGCTGTCCTACGCGGTGGATGTCAAGAACGCGGTCGTGGTCGCCGCAGCGGGAAATGTCGGCGGGCCTGGCCAATGCCCTGACCAGAACCCAGCGGCCGATCCCGCGCGGCCGGGTCAGCCCAACTGGGATGGAGTGAAAGTGGTGGCAAGCCCGGCCTGGTACGACGAATATGTGTTGACCGTCGGATCCACCGGACCCGACGGCGGTCCATCACAGTTCAGCCTGGCCGGGCCATGGGTCGACGTCGCGGCCCCGGGTGAAGGCATCGTGTCTCTGGATCCCGATGGCGAAGGTTTGGTGGAAACCCTCCCGACCGACGACGGTGGAATGCCGATCGCGGGAACAAGTTACGCCGCACCTGTGGTGAGCGGAATCGCCGCGTTGGTGCGATCGCGGTCGCCCGAACTGACGGCTCGCCAGGTCATGCAACGCATCGAGGACACGGCCCATCGGCCGCCGGCGGGCTGGGATCCTGTGGTGGGCCGAGGTGTTGTCGACGTGCTCGCCGCGCTCAGCGGCGGTCGGGCGGCCCAAGCGGCCCCCACCGGACAGCCCGTTCGCTCCGTGGCGATGCCAGCCGGCACGCCGCCTGATCCCCGGCCGCGCCGAGTCGCGTTGCAAGGCGCCGCACTCTGCTTGGCCGTATCCGCCGCAACCATCGCGATGATGGCATCGGCAGGACGGCTACGACGGCGACCCGACGCTGTCACGCACAACTGACGCGGCCTGCACGCTGAGTTCGGGTCCGCGCGGAAGCCGTGCCAACACCGGCCACGGTGCCGGAACCGGCGCTCCGGACAGGCCCAGGCGCTGTGCCGCGTCTTCATCGTGTATCCCGAACACGATCCCCGAGTCGTTGACGAGGTAGAGCGCGCCAGCACTCCGACCGTCGCCGGTGACACCCGAAGCGCGAACGAAGGCGCTACGGCCCGGCGGAATGACGACTCCGTCGACGTTGGATCCGTTGCCGTCGGCCTGCACAAGGTTCACCACCGCACCACCACCGAGCGGCAGTGAATCAGCCAGCAACAGAGCGGTATTGGCCGCTGTGCCGGCCGCCCGCCACTGGCCGCACACGACGACGTCATCTGCCACGGCCGCACGCTCGGGGAACGTTGTGACCGGTAATTCGTGCACGATAGGCACCGCGCCGATGACGTCCGGTTCAACGGTGATGATCTCGCGGCCGCGTTGTGAGTTTCTGAAGCGGATGAGATCCGCGGTCACCTCACCGATCCGCTGCACACCGTCGGCGAGCACGACGTAGTATTCCGTGGCTTGGGCACGAATCACTCGCACCACACCGCCCACCGTAAACCGGTGTAACGACGGCGGTCCCGGTGAGCCGGCGCGAGGAATAGGCGGTGCAGAGATCTGCGGCGCCTCAGGGATGGCGTCGAGCAATACGCGCGAAACAGGCCGCGGCGTAACACCGTCCAATCGCAGTGCGCGGACAACGGTGTGGTCACGCAAGTCGACGCGGGCCCGCGACCCGCTGTACAGCAGATAAGTCATCGCCGCACTCTCTGATTGCGGCGTGACCAGGACGCTGAGGCCGGGATCCGAGCGGCCCTGTACTGCACCGGCGATGACCGTGGTGGTTGTTTCGTCGTCGCAGACCGTCCAGCCGGACTCGTCGCCGGTAAGGGGTTGGTCGACGGTGGCCGGCGCGCCCGGAATACCCACCAGCGGACCACGTTTGGCCGTTGTGATCGCTGCTTCACCGACCACTTCTGGGTTCGCAGGGCTGCCGGTGATCAGCCGGGCTGACGCCAGGTTGAGCACCGGATGCATGGTGTCGCCGATGCGGACGTACAGCGCGCCAGACTGACGGGTCATGACAATCGGTGCGTTGCCCAGTGATCCTTGCGGGCGGACAAATGCCAAGATGGCGCAGCCCGCCACGGCGATGACGGCCAGCACACAGCCGGCAATCAGTGAAAGCGATTGTGCGCGAAGCGGATCGTCGAGCATCCGGACATCGCCGCGAACCAAGGCATGCTCCATGCGGCGCAGCAGAAAGCGATATCCGCTGATCTGCAGCCTGGTCGTCACCCGTTCCTCCCCGGCCATCAGCTTAATCGCCGCCCAGGAAGGCCGACGTCACTGTTTTTGGGCGGGCTCCCGGTAGTACGGCCGCCCAGCTGCCTCCCACTCCTTGTACAGCTCGAAGAACGGCTCACCGAATGGGTCCTGGCCCCGCAGCGGCATCGAGCCGCGCCGGATCGTGAAGTCGAATGGCGCCAACTCGCCGGCCCTCACGAAATGCTTTTCGGCTAAGTCCCTTTCACCATTGCGCCACAGTTCGATCGCCAGCCGGTACTCAGCCCGTGCCAGCTGCTGATCGTCGTCGGGCATGAACTGGTCGGCGCGCACCGCGGCGTCACTGGCATACGGCTTCTCGCCGTCAAGGATCCAGCGCTGCAGCGCATCCAGGTGTGGGCCGCAGGGCCGGCCGTGAAAGTCGATGAACTTGTCGTCGCCGAACTCTGCAGAGTTCGGCCGCACGATGCGGTCATCCTCGTCGATCCACACCACCGTCGGCACATTGCGAATCCCGTAGGCGTCGACGAACTCATGGTCGGCGTCGATCAGCACCGGGTAGGTCGCCTTGGCCTCGTTTACCCACGGTCGCACCGCTTCCGCGGATTCGTCGACCGCGACGGCCACCACGCAGAAGTTGTTGTCGGCGTAGCGCTCGTGCAGTTCCTGCCACGCAGGCAAGTCGTAGCGGCAACCGCACCACGACGCGAACGACACCACCAGCCGCTTACAGCCGCTGAAGTCTCCGACGCTGGCCTGTGACCCCGCAACCGTCGGTAGCCGCACATCGGGTGCGGCCAATGACGACAGAGTCTCGGCCCGTTCGGCGGCAGGTCGCCCGATCACCGCCAACCCGGCCACTGCCTCCACCGCCACCGGCTGGCCCACCGCCTCGCCCAGCGCGGCGACGTCGATCCAGCCGTCAGGACCCAGCGTGCCGCGACCAGCCACCAGCACACAGGCGTCGCCTCGGCATAGGCCCTGCCGTTTGAGCTGCCAACCGCTGATGCGACGTAGCTCGGATTCCGGGACGAACACCCGGTCGCCGTCGCGACGGCCGTCGACCGCAAACGTGTCGTCTCCGATCACCCGGATGAGGACTCGTTGCATTGCGGCAACGTACCGCGCTAGGACTCTTTCGACCGGCGTTCGCGGTAGGCCGCCACATGTTGGCGGTTGCCGCAGTTGCCGGTGTCGCAGAACTTCCCCGAGCGATTGCGGGACAGGTCGACCAGCACCGCGTCGCAGTCGGGTGCCGCGCAGATCTTCAGCCGCCGCAGCTCCCCGATGCGGATGAGGTCGGCCAGCGCCATCGCAAACTCGGCGCCCATGCGCTGCCAGAGCGGGTCGTGCACGGATGCCAGGTGTAGGTGCCACTCCGGCATTTCCGGGTGCCGGGTCAGCCATGGCGAGGCCTTCGTGTCGCTCAGCAACGCGTTCACCTGGCCCACCGCCCGCACCTCGTCGTCGCCGACCTCCCAGATCTTTCCCAGCCGTTCACGCAACCGGTGGATCGACGTCAGTTCGGCGGCGTCGTGGTCGCGCCGGCCCGTATAGCCCC
>DATFCF010000350.1:0-3398 GCA_035253445.1 Mycobacterium sp. | reverse complement strand
GTGTGCCGCACGCCCATCTCCAAGGCCGCCTGTGCCGCGGCTTCGACCTCCGAGTAACCGGTGGCTTCGAAACCGACGGTGAAGGTTTGAAGATCCGGTTTGAACTCGCGGGCCAGCGCCACGATGGCAGTCGAATCGATGCCGCTGGACAGGAACGCGCCGACCGGCACGTCCGCGACCAGGTGTGCCCGCACGCTATCGCGGAGGGCGTCACGGATGTCGGCGGCGACGTGCGCAGATGTCTCACCGGGCGGACATACCGCACCGTTGTCGCTTGGAACATCCTCGGCGTCCTCGCCAGAGGTCGGGATCACGCGACGGCTGGGAGGATCGAAGATGGGCATTGACCATGTCCGTACTTCCACCGGACCGCCAGGCCGGTACGTCAGTCGCTCCCCGGCGGCCAGTCGGTCGACGCCGTCGTGCAGCGTATGGGGCTCCGGCACGTACTGCAATGTCAGGTAGTACGACAGCGCGGCGGTGTTGACCGCGGTCATGTCCACGACGGGCATCAAAGCCTTCTTCTCGCTGGCGAGCCAGAGGCCGGCCTCGGTGGAGGCGAAGAACAGCGGCTTGATGCCGAAGGGATCCCGGCCTGCATGCAGGACCCTTTCCGCAGCATCCCAGGCGACGAAGCTGTACATGCCCCGCAGTCGATCGAGCGCGGCCGGTCCCCACACGTCGAGCGCCGCGCACAGGACCTCGACGTCACCTTGAGTCGCGAACTTGCAGCCGTGTTCATGTGACAACTCGGCGCGCAGCTCGCGGTAGTTGTAGATTTCACCGTTGCACACGACGGTCCAACGGGGGTCGGACACCGTTCGAGGTGGATACTGCAGCGGTTGCTTGCTGCCGTGGGTGTCGATGATGGCCAAACGTTGGAATCCGAACGAACAGGGCCCGACGGTCAGATCGGCGGCGTCGTCAGGGCCGCGGTGCCGCAGAGTCGACCGCATCGCGGCGAAGGCGGCAGGGTCCGGTGTCGCGCGATCTCCCACGAAAACGATGAATCCACACATAGGGGTATTGCTCCATTGGCCGGTCAAACGGTTAGGGCGCGCGGTGTTCGCAGCGGTCAGGCCCGACTCATCGCTGCGGCGGTGCCCAGCGGGTTGTGGTGCTTCGCTGAGGTCATCGCCGGCGACGTCACGCCTCGTCGATCGGTCATCGCGGAGATGCCGTTCCGGAAACGATCTTGCGGCTACCTGACGGCCAGGACCGCAGGGCAATGCAACCTTCGGTGGCCGCTGCAGCTACGCAAGGGAAACTCAACGACGCCGTGGGCGCGCTAGAGGAACTATGTGCGCCGGACCGCTAGGTCCGTCACTTGCAAGCCCATGGAGGCCTGATGCATGTCCGCAGCCGTGCGCCCGGAGGTGGTGAAACTCTCGGCTTTACGGTCGTCCGGTAACCGGCAGGCGCAGATGTCGACGGTTCCGACGCCGATTTGATGAACCGCGGCCCTTGCCAGCGTCGGACACGTTTCCTCGGATGCCGGGCCGGATTCTTCGACAGCGCTCAGGTCGCTCATCGAGCGTGCTGCAGTGGTGGTGAAGTCGAGATCGGCGCTCGGCGCCGCACTGGCGGCTGCGGTGGAAGCGTGCGCGTGCAAGGGCACGGATGTGGCCACCGTTCCGGTTCGTCCGCCCGTGAAGTGCATGCCGGCGAGGCCGCAGACAAGGATGGCGGTGAGGAGCAGCAGTCGTCCTGCTTGCTGCAGTGTCACACCATCACCATCGCTGTCCCACTCGCTGTGTCTACCGCACTCGCGCACGCTTAGGGGCCCATCTCCTAGGCGGCATAGTACATGCAGCGTCGGGACGGCATAGCGGTGCGTGGCGCTGCCGTCAGGGTCCTCGCCGCCTGGTGAAGCCGGCGCGGTGGCGTCCGGTATTTGGCGCAGGCGGCGTGGATGTAGTCGACCAAGGCGCGAACCATGCCTTCGGTCAGGCAAACGTCACGCACGCTTCGGATGCGAAGCGCATCCGAGGCAGATTCGATGGGTTGTGTCGGCAGCCGCTAGCCGATACCGCAGGGGTCGGCGGGGTGCGTCTCCACCATCGCTGCAGCCTGTGTCATGGTTCCTCCTGCGGGTCGGCGCTGCGGTCAGCCGGACACCCGTACGGGAGTCCGAGTAATATACGATTGTGAGTGAGGGTCCGTGATGGAAGGCGCGGCGAAGTCAGACACGCATGCCCATCCGGTCGACCCGGAGCGTGTGGTCGCTGCCCGCAAGCGCCTTATCTCGTCGGAGGACGCCGGCCGACTGGCGTCGTTGCTCGGGTTGCTGGCCGATCCCGTGCGTGCGCGGATCCTCTATGCGCTCGACCACGGTCGAAGAGCTGTGCGTAGGGGACTTGGCGATGGCCTTGGAGGCGTCGGAGGATGCCGTTGGCTACGGCCTGCGAATACTCCGCATGGCGGGATTCGTCGTGGGTAGGCGGGCCGGCCGAGTGATCTACTACCGACTCGCCGGCGACTTCCCCCAACCGCTGCGCGAGCACTGCCTCCGGCGGTTGGTGGAGCTCACCCGCACTCCGCGTGAGGATGGGTAGGCGCATTGACGCGTACCCGGCGGCATGCATATACGGCACCACTTGATACCCTTGGGGGGTAGGGGTAATATCTGACAGCGTGCGTTCAACACCTGAAGGAGTCGTCATGCAGACCAAGACCTACGCCGTGACCGGAATGACCTGCTCACACTGCGTCACCTCGGTCGAATCGGAGATCAAGCAGCTTCCGGGCGTGACCGACGTGCAGGTCAATCTGGCCAGCGGAGCCGTGACAGTCACCAGCGATCAAGCAATCGACGACGCAGCCGTGGCGGCCGCGGTCGACGAGGCGGGGTACGAACTCGCCAGGTAGCCGAGTCTGCGACCGCTGTCCCACTCTGCGTGGGCTGCTGAACCCGTCGCGGGCCTGGTCCGTGGCGACACCGGCACCGGTCCCGCCGCGCGGGCACAGCCCAGCACGCAACACGATAAGGAGCGCACCATGGCATCCGTCACCAGACCGCTGCCGACGGCCCCCAACCAGATCGAGCTGTCGATCGGCGGGATGACATGCGCCTCCTGCGCCTCGCGCATCGAGAAGAAGCTCAACCGTCTCGACGGCGTCACCGCCACGGTCAACTACGCCACCGAGAAGGCGCGGGTGACGTTCCCGGACGACGTCACCGCCCAGGACCTGATCGCGACGGTGGAGAAGACCGGCTACACCGCTGCCGTGCCTCCGCCGCCGCGCACCGCCGACGACCCGGCTGAACAGGCTCAGCCGGTCGACGAGCTGGTCGCCGTGCGCACCCGGTTGTGGGTGTCGCTGGTACTGACCGTTCCGGTGGTCATCCTGGCGATGGTCCCTGCTCTGCAGTTCACCTACTGGCAGTGGCTGTCGCT
>DATFCF010000349.1:0-17287 GCA_035253445.1 Mycobacterium sp. | reverse complement strand
ATCGCCATCCAGGGGGGTGTGACACGGCCGGATGGTGCGCGCGAGGCCGTCCTGGGCGGCGACCGCCATTCGGCGGCATCCCGCCTTGCTCAGGACCGCGTCGGTAGCGACGACGGCGATGGTGGTGTTGAGCGGGCTGAGCCCGGTGTGCCGGTCGGCATACGCCGCGATCTGCTCGGCGGGTGGCGGCCTGAGACCGAACTCAGCGATCTGGTACGCCAGCCAAGGCAAGCCGGTGGCCGGGTCGACCGCGTCCCCCGCGGCGTTGACGACCACCACCGCCCCGACGGTCACGCCAGAGTCGAGCATCATCGACGCCGTGCCGACACCGCCCTTGAGGACGCCGACCCTGGCCCCGGTCCCCGCACCCACGGTGCCGATGCCCACGTCGGTCCCGGCGCTTTCGGCGGCGGCGTAGCCGAACTCCGGCGTCGGCCGGCACTGCCATCCGCCGACCGGCAAGTCGAAGACCACAGCGGCAGGCACGATCGGCACGACGCCGCCCTCCATCGCCACACCGCGGCCCTTGCCCTCGAGCCAGCTCATCACCCCGTCGGCCGTTGCCAGCCCGTAGGCGCTGCCGCCGCTGAGCACCACCGCGTCGACGTGGCGCACGGAGTTGATGGGGTCCAGCAAGTCGGTTTCCCGCGTGCCGGGCGCACCGCCCCTGCCGTCGACGGCGCCGACGGTCCCCGGCGGGGTCAAGACGACGGTTGTACCGGTGGCCCACCCGGAGCCGAGTGTCGCATCGGGATCGAGCCGGTGGTGATGGCCGACGAGAATCCCGCTGACGTCTGTGATGGCGCTCATCGGTGCAGTCTGCTCTTCGCGCAAGCGCTCATCGGTGCAGTCTGGTGTTCGCGCAAGCGCTCATCCCTTGCCCATCAGGCCGAGGACGAGATACTCCTGCAGCACCGTCAGCCACTGGTACACGTCCAGGTGTCCGGCCATCGGATGGTCTGCAGGCAACGCGTCGGGCCCGTTCGGCCCCACGTCGAGCATCGTGCCCAACGCCAACCGGACGTCGTTGACCGCCGCGGCCCACTGGTGGGCGTCGTCCTCGTTGAGCTCGAACTTACCGCCGCCGTCCGGCATGGTGTCCAGTAACCGTTGCGCCGCTTGACGTTTCGCGTCGATGATCTCGGGCTCATGCAGGCTGCGCAGTGCACTGTTGAGGCTTTCGGCCGTCCCGGAGCCAGCAGGGTGATCGGTCTGCGACCGGAAGAAGTCCGGCAGCAACCGCTTCATCGTGTCGTCCTGCGGAGGCTGCGAGTTACCGGTGTGAATCCCGGTTATCGCTTCGAGTTCGTCAGCGGGAGAAGAGGATTCGCGTTCCTCGAGCATCCCGAGCATCGATTGCACGAGACTTGAAAGCAGCGCCGCCTCATGTGAGGCCAGCGCGGACCGGAACCGCGGGCCGTCGGCGGTGTCGACCCGCTTCCACTTACGCACGTCTTTTTCAGCGGTCCTGCTGCATGGTCGCCCAGAGACCGGCGGCATGAAGCTTGGTCACGTCGACCTCCATGGACTCACGGCTGCCGGCCGACACCACGGCCTTGCCCTCGTTGTGCACCTGCAGCATGAGCTTGGTCGCGTGCGGCTCGCTGTAGCCGAACAGTTTCTGGAAGACGTACGTCACGTATGTCATGAGGTTGACGGGGTCGTCCCAGACGAGCGTTATCCACGGGGTTTCTGTGGCGTCCGCGGTAGCAACGCCCCGCTCCTCGCGAGTTCCCGGTCGGGCCTTCGCCGGCGTAACCATGTCCTTCAGGATAGCGGGGGCATATCGAGCCTTTCGAACTACTACGGTTGCGATGTGACATCAGCGTCTCAAGCGTTGCTCACCGACAAGTACGAGCTGACGATGCTCGCCGCCGCGTTGCGTGACGGCACCGCGCATCGGCACACCTCGTTCGAGATGTTCGCCCGCCGACTGCCGGACGGACGTCGCTACGGCGTCGTCGCAGGCACCGCACGATTCGTGGAAACCTTGGCGCAGTTCAGGTTCGACGACACCGCGCTTTCCTCGCTGGCAGACTTTCTGGACCCCGAGACGCTTGCGTACCTCGCCGACTACCAATTCCGCGGCGATGTCGACGGGTATGCAGAAGGCGAGCTGTACTTCCCCGGCTCGCCCGTGTTGTCCGTGCACGGCACCTTCGGCGAATGCGTGGTGCTGGAAACGCTGGCGCTGTCGATCTTCAACCACGACACGGCGATCGCATCCGCCGCCGCGCGCATGGTCAGTGCCGCTGACGGCCGCCCGCTGATCGAAATGGGATCGAGGCGCACCCACGAACAAGCCGCCGTCGCCTCCGCGCGCGCCGCCTACCTCGCCGGGTTTGCCGGATCGTCGAATCTCGAGGCGCAGCGCCGCTACGGCGTGCCTGCCCTTGGCACCAGCGCGCACGCGTTCACGCTCGTGCACACCACCGAACACGGGCCCGACGAGCGGGCTGCGTTCAAGGCACAAGTCGATGCGCTCGGTGTCCACACCACGCTGCTGGTCGATACCTACGACATCACCCAGGGCGTCGCCAATGCCGTCAAGGTGGCCGGACCCGAGCTCGGTGCCGTTCGCATCGACTCGGGCGACCTCGGCGTCATGGCACGCCAGGTGCGCGAACAGCTCGACGGCCTCGGCGCCACCAAGACCCGCATCGTGGTGTCCGGCGATCTCGATGAGTTCGCGCTTGCTGCGCTGGCCGCCGCGCCGGTGGACAGCTACGGGGTCGGCACCTCGGTGGTCACCAGCTCGGGCGCCCCGACCGCCAGCATGGTTTACAAGCTCGTCGAGGTGGACGGCATGCCTGTGGAGAAACGCAGCAGCCACAAGGAGTCCCACGGCGGCCGCAAACAGGCGCTGCGCCTTGCCAAGCACACCGGCACCATCGTCGAGGAGGTCGTCTACCCGTTCGGCCGGCCGCCGACGCAATCCGAATTCGTGGCGCGACCGCTGACCGTCGAACTGGTCCGTGGCGGCGAACCGGTCGCCGACCTCGACATCGACGCGGCACGCGAGCGTGTTTCCGCGGGCCTGCACTGCCTGCCGTGGGACGGTCTCAAGCTGTCGCACGGTGAACCGGCCATTCCGACCCGCATGATTCCGCCCGAAACGCACTAGGGAGTAGCCACGGGCGAGACAGGGAAAGTCACCGAACTGCTGGCCAGGGCAATCACCGCGCTGGGCGGCTCGGAGCGCCGCGGCCAGATCGAGATGGCCGAGGCGGTGGCGCATGCCTTCGACACCGGTGAACACCTCGCGGTGCAGGCGGGCACCGGGACCGGAAAGTCGCTTGCCTATCTGGTGCCTGCGATCGCGCGTGCAGTCGACACAGCCGAGCCGGTGGTGGTGTCGACCGCGACCATCGCCTTGCAACGCCAGCTCGTCGATCGAGACCTTCCCCGGCTGGCCGACTCGCTGGCCGACGAGCTGCCCCGTCGGCCCGAGTTCGCATTGCTGAAGGGTCGCGGAAACTACCTGTGCCTCAACAAGATTCACAACGGCGCCGCAACCGAGCCCGACGAGCAGTCGCAGGAGGAACTCTTCGAGCCGGTGGCCGCGACGGCGCTCGGCCGCGACGTGCAGCGGCTCATCGCGTGGTCATCGGAGACCGAGTCCGGTGACCGCGACGAGCTGAAGCCCGGTGTGCCGGACCGGTCGTGGTCGCAGGTCAGCGTCTCGGCCCGGGAATGCATCGGCGTGGCACGGTGCCCGTTCGGCACCGACTGCTTTGCGGAGCGCGCTAGAGGACATGCGGGCAGTGCTGACATTATTGTCACCAACCACGCGCTGCTTGCCATCGACGCGGTATCCGATGCTGCTGTACTGCCCGAACACGAACTGCTTGTCGTCGACGAGGCGCACGAGCTTGTCGACCGGGTGACCGGTGTGGCGACCGCCGAACTGTCCGCGACATCGCTTGGCGTGGCACATCGACGCGCCGCGCGTCTGGTCGACCCCGAGCTCGCTCAGCGGCTGGAGGCCGCGACGGCCACGCTGTCGTCGGCGATCCACGACGCCACCCCGGGACGCATCGACGCACTCGACGCCGAAATGGCGACCTACCTCACTGCGCTGCGCGACGCCGCGAGCCGGGCCCGATCGGCGATCGACACGTCACCGAGCGATCCGAAGGCGGCTTCGGCGCGCGCCGAGGCGGTGACGGCGTTGAGCGATATCAGCGATACCGCGTCGCGCATCCTGACGTCGTTCGTCCCTGCCATCCCTGATCGCAGCGATGTGGTCTGGCTGGACCACGAGGACATCCGCGGCAGCATGAGGGCGGTACTGCGCGTCGCGCCGCTGTCGGTGTCAGGGTTGTTGCGCGGCAGGCTGTTTGAGCGCTCGACGGCGGTGCTCACGTCGGCCACCCTGACCATCGGTGGCACGTTCGAGGCGATGGCCTCGGCCTGGGGCCTGGCCGACGAAGCGGTCAAGTGGCGCGGCCTCGACGTCGGCTCCCCGTTCGAGCACGCGAAATCCGGGATCCTCTACGTCGCCGCGCATCTTCCGCCACCGGGGCGCGACGGCACCGGCTCGGCCGAACAGCTCAACGAGATAGCCGCGTTGATCACCGCGGCGGGCGGGCGCACGCTGGGCCTGTTCTCGTCGATGCGCGCGGCCAAGGCCGCCGCCGAGATCATGCGTGAACGCCTCGACACGCCGGTGCTGTGCCAGGGCGAGGACACCACCTCGGCGTTGGTGCAGCGGTTCGCCGACGACGCCGAGACGTCACTGTTCGGCACGCTGTCGCTCTGGCAGGGCGTCGACGTGCCTGGCCCGTCGCTGTCGCTGGTTCTCATCGACCGCATCCCGTTTCCCCGTCCCGACGATCCGCTGCTCACCGCACGCCAGCGCGCGGTCGCGGCGCGCGGCGGCAACGGGTTCATGGCCGTGGCCGCAAGCCACGCCGCCCTGCTGCTGGCGCAGGGTGCCGGGCGATTACTGCGTCGAATGGATGACCGCGGCGTGGTCGCGGTGCTCGACTCCCGAATGGCGACCGCCCGCTACGGCAGCTATCTGCGGGCATCACTGCCGCCGTTCTGGGCGACGACGGACCCGGTGCGGGTGCGCGGCGCACTCGAACGCCTCCGCGCAAGCGATTGAATTATCTATCCTGTCAGCGAATCCCCCGTGCGCGCCGCCTTCGGCTCGCTGGCAGACTGGAAAGGCGGCGCCAATGAGCCGACAACACCTGGTGGGCGCGGTGGTCGCGGCCTGCTCGGCGCTCCTGCTCGCCGGCTGCACGACAACCCTTCAGGGCAACGCCGTTTCGGTATTCGACGACCCGTTTCGGGTCGCAGGAATGCCCGCCACCGACGGCCCCACCGGGCTGCGTGACGACGCGGCCGAACCCACTCGCGATGTCGAAGGCACCGACGGCGGCGACATCGACGAACTGGCTCGTCAGGCCGTCAGTGACATCGAGGAGTACTGGCAGACCGCCTATGGCGAGACTTTCGACGGCGAGTTCACCCCGGTCGAGGCGCTGATCTCCTGGGACGCCAACGGATTCGACGGTGTGTTCTGCGACACCGACACATACGGACTGGTCAACGCGGCCTTCTGCTATGACGACGAGACCATCGGCTGGGACCGCGGCGAGCTTCTGCCTGCGCTGCGAGATGCCAACGGGGACATGGGTGTAACGATGGTGCTCGCCCATGAGTATGGCCATGCCGTTCAGCGCAAGGCCGCGCTGACCAAGAAGAACACGCCGACACTGGTTGCCGAGCAGCAGGCCGACTGCTTTGCGGGGTCGTACATGCGGTGGGTCGCCGAGGGCAGTTCACCGCGCTTCACCCTGTCGACCGGTGAAGGCCTCAACAACGTGCTGGCTGCGGTGATCGCGTTCCGCGATCCGCTGCTGAACGTGGACGATCCCGAAGTCGGCATTGACGAGCACGGCTCGGCGTTCGAGCGGCTCTCAGCGTTCCAATTCGGTTTCACGGACGGCCCGTCGGCCTGTGCGTCCATCGATATGCGAGAGATCGGCCAGCGCCGCGGCGATCTGCCGGTTCTGCTGCCCGAGGACCAGACCGGCGAGTGGGAGGTCACCGAGGAGTCGGTGCGGGCGATCGTCGATGCGATGGGCATCCTGTTCGAGCCCGCCAACCCGCCGGAGCTGAGCTTCGACGTCTCGCAGGAATGCCCAGACGCGCGGTCTAGCCCGCCCGCGTCGTATTGCCCGGCGACCAACACCATCGTCGTCGACATGGACGAGCTGGCGGCGATGGGCGCCCAGTCCGACGGCGAGGAGGCCGGCGGTCTCGCCACCGGCGACAACACCGCGTACTCGGTGCTGGTGTCCCGGTACATGCAGGCCATCCAGCATGAGCACGGCGGCGTGATGCTCGACAACGCCGAGGCGGCATTGCGCACGGCGTGTCTCACCGGTGTGGCCACCACGAAGATGTCGAAGGACATCACCACGCCCGACGGCAACACCATCGCGCTGACCGCAGGCGATGTCGACGAGGCAGTGTCGGGCATCCTCACCAACGGCCTGGCGGCCAGCGACGTCAACGGCGAGTCGGTGCCGTCGGGCTTCTCCAGGATCGACGCGTTTCGCGTCGGGGTTCTCGGCGATACGGAGCGCTGCTTCAAGCGCTTCCCGTAACGGGCACTCTGCGCCGAAATAGAATTCCAGGCTGCTCGACGCGCCGTTTAGCGACCCGGAATTCTATTTCGGCGCCAGCCTTAGACCTTCTTGGTCACCCCGTACCACGCCACGATCGCGTCGGACATTGCAGTTGATCTCGTCAGGAACGCGTACGACCGAATGAACGATTCGCCAACGCAACCATCGATCTTGACGCGGAAGTTGCTGATCATCACCCACGGCTCGGCACCGGTGAAGTCCTTCTTCGTGACCGGGATGACGTTGATGATCCCGGGCTTGAGGCCAACGGTCACGCCGCCGCCGATGTTGCCGCCTAGTCCCGGAACGAGACCCTCAGGGAAGGGATCGACGAGGTCCGTACCCAGCAGGCCGATCGAAGGGTTCATTCCCAGCGTGCCTGTCAGGGACACACCGTTGGACGTGCTCATGTCGATGCCACAGCCGATCTGGTAGCCGACCTCCAGGGTGCCCTCGGGCGGCGCATCCTCGTCCGGGCCGGACAAGGATCCGCTGTAGGTGCCACCGACCTCGTACTCGCGCGACGACACCGCCGTCGTCAGCGGCATGATCGGCAACTGCTTCTCGTCCTTGGCCGACAACGTGAGCGTCCAGTCATCCGGTGACTTCGTGGTTGCCGGCGGAGACGACTCCACGAAGCCGTCCGGTGGCGGCGGGGCGGCTTCGGCAGGCGGCGCCTCGGCAGCCACGGGCTCCACCCCGGGCTCGGGCTGAGCCCACGCCGGACCGATACTCACACCTGCCATCAACCCGCAGGTGGCGAACACTGTGATGCCGCGCCGCAGCACACTTCGAACCGTCACAGCCGTGCCCTTCTCCGACGCGTCACGATATCTAGACGCCCAAATTGGGAACCTACCTCGTACGGCTGCAGCGTCGAGACCGGTGCCCAAAATCAGGTTTCGACGCCTCAGATGGGCATCCGCAGCACGAAACCCGCCTCCAACGCCACCCACGGCGCGCCGTCCGGGCCGATCGCCAGGCCGTGTGGCTCGCTACCAGCAGGAAGGTCGATCGTGACGACCTCGCCGTCGCCGCTCACGCGCGCGATCTGATCGGCGCCCCACAAGCTCACCCACACGCCGTCGTCCGGGTCGGCGACCACCGCATGCGGCTTGCCGGGCAGGTCGATCTCTTGAATAGGCCCGTCCATGGGGATGCGGCCCAGCTTGTCGGCGAGGATCTCGGTAAACCACATAGCGTCGTCGTGTGTTGCGGCGATACCGACGGGTCCCGCTGCGGCAGTGGGCAATTCGCGCACCGTCACGCCGTCTCCCGGTACCAGCCGGCCTATCGCATTGGCCTGATTGAGCGTAAACCACAACGCGTTGTCCGGGCCGGTCGCAATCATCGACGGCGCGCCACCGACCGACGGCCAGCCCGACAACTCGCCATCAGTCGAGATCCTGCCGATCTCACCCGAGTTCATCGCCGTGAACCACAAGCCTCCGTCCGCCCCGGCCGTGATGCCGAACGGCCCGCTGCCCTCGGACAGTTCGAACGAACTCGACTCACCGGCAGTGGTGATCCGCCCGATCCGGTCATCGCCGGTGCGGGTGAACCACAGGGCGCCATCGGGCCCCGTGGTGATGATCGACGGCCGAGACTGCTCACCGACCGGATACACGGTGACGTCGCCATCGACGGTCACTCGGGCGATCGAACCGGCGTGTACCAGCGTCACCCACAGTGCGCCGTCGGGCCCTGCCGCAAGCGCATATGGGCCGCCGGCTATCGCAACCTTGAGGGCGCCGGTCACGCGAGCGTGACGAGGCCGAGCTCGTTGTCGCCTGCCAGCAGCGCGTGGTGGGGCAACACGCGCACGGTATATCCCACCGGACCGGCGACAGGCAACGGCGTCGTCGTCGAGAAGATGTCGTTGCCACCGTCGGCGGTACCGGTGTGCGCCATCGTCACGGTCACCGGGTCTATCAGCGCGTCGCCGGCGTCGACGCGGCCCAGTACCGCCTGCACCTCCACCTCGTCGGGCGCCAGCCCGGCCAGCTGCACCGTTGCGGTCAGCGTCAGCTCGGAGCCCAGTAGCGGCGTGTCAGGAAGGCCGTAGCTGTCGACGTCGGTGATCTGGATCTTCGGCCACGCCTCTTGGGCGCGCTGTCGGTAGTCGGCCAGCTCGCGTGCGGCGCCGAACGGTTCCCCGTCCGCCCCGGGTTCGACGGTCTTGCGCAACGATTGGGCCGCCGGCGCGTAGTACTTCTCGGTGTAGTCGCGCACCATCCGCGACGCCAGCACCTTCGGGCCGAGCGCCATCAGCGTGTGACGCACCATCTCCACCCAGCGCGTCGGAATCCCGCTCTCGTCGCGGTCGTAGAACTTCGGCGCCACCGACTGCTCGAGCAAGTCGTAGAGCGCCGCGGCCTCCAGGTCATCGCGCCGGTTCTCGTCGGCCAGCCCATCGGCGGTCGGGATCTCCCACCCGTTCTCGCCGTCGTACCACTCGTCCCACCACCCGTCACGGATGGACAGGTTCAGCCCACCATTGAGTGCGCTCTTCATTCCGGAGGTGCCGCACGCCTCCAGCGGCCTCAGCGGGTTGTTCAGCCACACGTCGCAGCCGTAGTACAGCTGGCGTGCCATCGACATGTCGTAGTCGGGCAGGAACGCGATGCGGTGCCTGACCTCCGGGCGGTCGGCGAACTTGACCACTTGCTGGATCAACGCCTTGCCGCCGTCGTCGGCCGGGTGCGATTTACCTGCCACGATGAGCTGGATCGGCCGTTTCTCGTCGAGCAGCAGCTTTTCCAGCCGGTCCTCGTCGCGCAGCATCAACGTGAGGCGCTTGTACGTCGGAACTCGTCGGGCGAACCCGATGGTCAACACGTCGGGATCGAAAGCCGTTGCTATCCAGCCCAATTCGGCGTCTGATGCGCCGCGCTCCAGACATGACCGGCGCATCCGCGCGCGAACGTCCTCGACCAGCGCTTTGCGCAGCTGCGAGCGGATCCACCAGATGTGCCCTGGATCCACCTGGTGGAGTCGCTGCCACGTGTCGGGCTCACTGAGAACGCCGAGGTCTTCGCTGCCGATCAGCTCGCGGCCCAGCTCCAGCCACTGCGGCGCCGCCCACGTCGGGCCGTGTACGCCGTTGGTGATCGACCCGATCGGCACCTCCTTCGGGTCGAATCCGGGCCACAGCTCGTTGAACATGTGGCGGCTGACCAGGCCGTGCAGCAGCGAGACGCCGTTCGCGCGCTGGGCCAGCCGCAGGCCCATGTGCGCCATGTTGAACTTCGACGGGTCGTCTTCCGCGCCGAACGCGATGATCCGGTCCAGCGAAACCCCGGGCAGCAACCGGGAGTTGGCACCGGACGGGTTGCCGGGCGCACTGCCGAAGTAGCGCTTGACCATCTCGACCGGGAACCTGTCGATTCCGGCGGGGACCGGGGTGTGCGTGGTGAACACGGTGGAGGAGCGCACCACCGTCAGCGCGGTGTCGAAGTCCAGCCCGGCGTCGATCAACTCCCGGATGCGCTCGGCGCCGAGGAATCCTGCGTGGCCCTCGTTCATGTGAAACACCTCTGGCGAGGGAAGGCCCTCGACCTCGGTGAACGCGCGGATTGCCCGGACGCCGCCGATGCCCGCCAGGATCTCTTGCTTGATGCGGTGTTCCTGGTCGCCGCCGTATAGCCGGTCGGTGACGCTGCGCAGGTCGTGTTCGTTCTCCGGGATGTCAGAGTCCAACAGCAGCAACGGAATTCGCCCGACCTGCGCGATCCAGATGCGTGCCCGCAACTGGTTGTCGTCCGGCAACTCCAGCGCAACGAGCACGGGGTTGTCATCGCTGTCGGTGAGCAGCCGCAGCGGCAGGCCCTGAGGGTCAAGCGATGGGTAACTCTCGTGTTGCCAACCATCGGCGGTCAGCGACTGCCGGAAGTATCCGGAGCGGTACAGCAACCCGACCGCAATCAGGGGCAGACCCAGGTCGGATGCGGACTTCAGGTGATCGCCGGCCAGGATGCCCAGGCCTCCGGAGTAGTTCGGCAGCACCTCGGCGACGCCGAATTCCATCGAGAAGTAGGCGATGCCGTTGGGTAGCTCCGCACCCCCGGAGACCTGCTGCTGATACCACAGCGGCCGGGTCAAGTAGGTGTCCAGATCGGTCACCAATCCGTCGAGGCGCCGCAGGAACGACTCGTCGAGGGCCAGGTCGTCCAGCCGCTTGGGGCTGACCTGCCCAAGGAGCGCCACCGGGTCGTTTCCGACCTGCTTCCAGAGCTCGGGATCGATGGCCTCGAACAGATCTTGGGTGGGCTTGTCCCACGACCAGCGCAGGTTGATCGAGAGCCGCTCGAGCGCGGCCAGACGATCGGGAAGATGTGCGCGGACGGTGAACCGTCGGAGGGCTTTCACGCGAGTCAACCTTACTGACATTTCCAGTCTGTGCAGCGATGAGCGGTTGCCGACGAGCAGAAGGCGCCGCTGGTGCCGGACTGCTTCACCCGCATCGGATTGGGCAGCCCACTACGGTGGGTATAGGGCGCGACGAGGCTGAAACGAATACCAAGCGACGACACAGCGGCCCGAGCGGCCGCGCCAGTGTAAGGAGTGGTGGAGTGGCCGGTCGTATCGGAATCGATGACGTGGCCCCCGTGGTTTCCGGCGGACGATTCCCGGCCAAAGCAGTCGTGGGCGAGATCGTGCCGGTCCAGGCCACGGTGTGGCGCGAGGGACACGACGCGGTCGCGGCCACGCTCGTCGTCCGCTATCACGGCACGGCCTATCCGAAACTCGCCGAGGACCCGCCCGGGCACGTCAAGACCCCGCCACCGGTTCCGATCGCGGATGTGGTGATCCCCGCGTCGCGGAAGAAACCGCAGCTGTTGCCGATGTCGAGCGGGCGCACGCCCGACGTGTTCCACGGTGCATTCAGTCCCGACAGCGTCGGCCTGTGGACCTTCCGGGTGGACGGCTGGGGCGACCCCATCGCGACGTGGCGCAAGAACGTCACCGCCAAACTCGACGCCGGCCAGAGTGAAGGCGAGCTGTCCAACGACCTGCTCGTGGGTGCCCGGCTGCTGGAGCGGGCCGCGACGGGTGTGCCCCGCCAGTCCCGCTTCCCCCTCATCGACGCAGCAGCACGTCTGCGTGAGCCCGGTGACCCGTTCACCCGCGCCGGCGCGGCGTTGGCACCAGAAGTGAGCGCGCTGCTGGAGCAGTATCCGCTGCGCGAATTGGTCACCCGCGGAGAACAATACGGCGTCTGGGTGGACCGGCCGCAGGCCCGCTTCAGCTCGTGGTACGAGATCTTTCCCCGGTCCACCGGCGGATGGGACGCGCAGGGTTATCCCGTGCACGGCACGTTCGCGACGACCACCAAGGCGCTGCCGCGCATCGCCAAAATGGGCTTCGACGTGGTGTATCTGCCGCCGATCCATCCCATCGGCAAGGTCCACCGCAAGGGCCGCAACAACAGCGTGACTGCCGCGCCCAAGGATGTCGGCTCGCCGTGGGCCATCGGCAGCGACGAAGGTGGTCACGACGCCATCCACCCGAAGCTGGGCACCATCGAGGACTTCGACGATTTCGTGGCCGCCGCGCGTGACGACGGCATGGAGGTGGCGCTGGATCTTGCGCTGCAATGCGCGCCCGACCACCCATGGGCGCGGGAACATCCGGAGTGGTTCACCGTGCTGCCCGACGGGACGATCGCCTACGCGGAGAACCCGCCGAAGAAATACCAGGACATCTATCCGCTGAATTTCGACAACGACCCGGCAGGGCTATACGAAGAAGTGCTGCGGGTAGTGCGCTATTGGATCTCCCACGGCGTCAAGATATTTCGTGTGGACAACCCGCATACCAAGCCGCCGAACTTCTGGGCCTGGCTGATCGGCGAGGTGAAGAACGAAGACCCGGACGTATTGTTCCTGTCAGAGGCCTTCACCCGTCCGGCGCGGTTGTACGGGCTGGCCAAACTCGGCTTTACGCAGTCCTACACGTACTTCACCTGGCGCACCGCAAAGTGGGAGCTCGCCGAATTCGGTCAGCAGATCGCCGAGCACGCCGACTATGCCCGGCCGAACCTCTTCGTCAACACGCCCGACATCCTGCACGAGAGTCTGCAGCACGGGGGTCCTGGCATGTTCGCAATCCGCGCGGTGCTGGCATCGACGATGAGTTCGGCGTGGGGCGTGTACTCCGGCTACGAATTGTTTGAGCATCGCGCGGTTCGGGAAGGCAGCGAGGAGTACCTCAACTCGGAGAAGTACGAACTGCGCCCCCGCGATTTCGACGCTGCACTGGCCGACGGTGAATCTCTGGAGCCATTCCTCACCAGGCTCAACGAGATTCGCCGGGTGCACCCGGCGCTGCACGAGCTACGCACGATCAAGTTCCATCACCCCGACAACGACGCATTGCTGGCGTACAGCAAGTTCGACCCTGTGACCGGTGACCAGGTTCTTGTCGTGGTGACGCTCAACCCGTACGGACCGGAGGAGGCGACACTGTGGCTGGACATGGAAGCGTTGGGGATGGAGCACTACGACCGCTTCTGGGTGCGCGACGAGATCACCGGAGACGAATACCAATGGGGACAGGCCAATTACGTGCGCATCGATCCCGCCAGAGCAGTGGCCCACGTGCTGAACATGCCCCAGATTCCGGCCGACCGACGATTGAACCTGCTGCGTAGGGAGTGATGAAATGACGCAGACCAAGCATGACGCCAGTCCGCATCTACGGCCGCACACCGCCGACCTCAACCGCCTGTTGGCCGGTGAACACCACGACCCTCATTCGATCCTCGGCGCGCACGAATACAGCGACCACACCGTGATTCGGGCTTACCGCCCGCACGCCGTCGAAGTGACAGCCCTGGTGGGCGGTGATCGCTACCCGTTCAGCCACATCGAATCAGGGCTGTTCGCGGTTGCACTGCCCTTCACCAACCTCGTCGACTATCGGCTGGAGGTCAGCTATCCGGGTGCGAACGGTTCGACCGACATGCACACCGTGGCCGACGCGTACCGCTTCTTGCCGACACTCGGCGAAATGGATCTGCACCTGTTCGCCGAAGGCCGCCATGAACGGCTGTGGGAGGTCCTCGGCGCTCATCCCCGCTCGTTCACCACGGCCGACGGCGTCGTCGATGGAGTGTCGTTCGCCGTGTGGGCACCGAATGCCAAGGGCATCAGTCTCATCGGTGAGTTCAATCACTGGGACGGCAACGAGGCTCAGTTGCGTGTGCTCGGTTCGACAGGTGTGTGGGAACTGTTCTGGCCCGGCCTTGAAATCGGCAGTCTCTACAAGTTCCGTGTACACGGCGCAGACGGCGCGGTGACGGACCGTGCCGACCCGATGGCCTTCGCCACCGAAGTACCGCCGAAGACAGCCTCGAAGGTCACCACGAGTTCCTACGCATGGAGCGACGACGACTGGATGGCTCAGCGCGCCCGCCAGAATCCTGTGTTCGGGCCGATGAGCACCTACGAGGTTCACCCGATGTCGTGGCGGCCAGGTCTGAGCTATCGCCAGCTGGCCGACGAGCTCACTGAATACGTTGTGTCCCAGGGCTTCACACACGTCGAACTGATGCCTGTCGCCGAGCACCCATTCGGCGGTTCGTGGGGCTATCAGGTGACGTCCTACTACGCACCAACGTCGCGGTTGGGCACTCCCGACGAATTCCGGTATCTGGTAGACAGGCTCCACCAGGCCGGCATCGGCGTGATCATGGACTGGGTGCCCGCCCACTTCCCCAAAGACGCGTGGGCGCTCGGCCGGTTCGACGGCACACCGCTTTACGAGCACTCCGACCCGCGCCGCGGCGAGCAATTGGACTGGGGCACCTACGTGTTCGACTTCGGCCGGTCAGAGGTGCGCAACTTCCTGGTCGCCAACGCGCTGTACTGGCTGCAGGAGTTCCACATCGACGGCCTTCGCGTCGACGCGGTGGCTTCGATGCTGTACCTGGATTACTCACGGCCCGAAGGCGGCTGGACGCCGAACATCTACGGCGGCCGGGAAAACCTCGAGGCAGTGCAGTTCCTGCAGGAGATGAACGCCACTGTGCACAAGTTGGCTCCAGGCATCGTCACCGTCGCCGAGGAGTCCACCTCGTGGCCAGGGGTGACACGCCCGACAAACCTTGGCGGCCTTGGCTTCTCGATGAAGTGGAACATGGGCTGGATGAACGACACGTTGGAGTTCATCAAGCGTGATCCAATCCACCGCAGCTATCACCACCACGAGATCACGTTCTCGATGCTCTACGCGTTCAGCGAGAACTTCGTGCTGCCCATCAGCCACGACGAGGTGGTGCACGGCAAGGGCACGCTATGGGGCCGGATGCCCGGCAACGAGCACGTGAAGGCCGGCGGGCTGCGCGGGCTGCTGGCCTATCAGTGGGCGCACCCGGGTAAGCAATTGCTGTTCATGGGCCAGGAATTCGGACAGCGCGCCGAGTGGTCCGAAGAACGCGGTGTCGATTGGTTCCAGTTGGACGAAGGCAGCTTCTCCAGCGGTATCCAGCGGTTCGTGCACGACATGAACGGTATCTACCGAACCCGGCGGGCGCTGTGGTCGCGAGACACCAACCCTGAGGGTTACTCGTGGATCGACGCCAATGACTCTGCCAACAACGTGCTGAGCTTCCTGCGCTTCGGCGACGACGGCTCGATGCTGGCATGTGTGTTCAACTTCTCCGGCTCCGAGCACACCCGATACCGGCTGGGGTTGCCGCACGCTGGTACCTGGCGTGAGGTGCTGAACACGGACGCAGATATCTACAACGGCACAGGAATTGGCAACTACGGCGCTGTCGAGGCGACAGACGACCCGTGGCACGGTCGTCCTGCGTCGGCGGTGATGGTGCTGCCCCCGCTGGCGGCGCTGTGGTTTGAGCCCGCCTAAGTTCTTAGCGCGGGCTGGGGGCCCACACGCAAAGCTGGGGAACGCAGAATCGCTCAAATCTCATCGATTTTGGGCGATTTTGCGTCTGCTCCCCGTCTAGTAGAGCGCGTTCGCGAGATTGCGCCGGCCGGCGATCACTTCGGGATCTGCGGGGTCGAAAAGGTCGAAGAGCTCGATCAACCGGGTCCGGACACTGGTGCGCTCGTCACCGGCCGTCCGCTTGACCAATGCGATCAACCGCCCGAAGGCCGCCGCGACGTTCTGCTGCAGGATCTCGACATCGGCCGCGGCGAAGGCCGCTTCGATATCGGCGGGAGCACTGTCGGCGACGGCAACCGCGTCGGGCCGGTGCGCCGTGGCGCGCTGCAGGAACGAGATCTGACGGACAGCCCCCTTGGCTTCGGCGTGGTTGGGGTTGGCGTCGAGGATCGACTGGTAGGCGGTCAACGCGGCGTCGAAGTCGCCGGCATCCAGATGCGCCCGCGCCTGCGCCAGCTCCGGGTCGACCTGTTCGGGTTCCTCGCCGTCGGCGCCACCTTCGAGCTTGCCCGCCGTAGCCTCCAGCAGCGAATCGATCCATCGGCGCAGCTGCTCCGGCGGCTGCACACCCTGGAAGCTCGACAACGGTTGGCCCGCAGCCAACGCCACCACGGTCGGGACGGCTTGCACACCGAACATCTGCGCCACGCGAGGCACGGCGTCGACATTCACCGTTGCCAGGGACCATTTGGCGCCGTCGGCCGCCTCCAGGCGCGCAAGGGCATCGGCAAGTGCGACGCTCGCCTCACTGCGCGGCGACCACAGCAGCACCACGACGGGAACCTGACTAGACCGGACCAGTACTTCGGCCTCGAGGTTGGCCTCGGTGATCTCAACGCCGTTCGGCGTGCTCGCGCCCGGGGCACCACCTTCGCCGGTGGCAGCCGCTCGCTGCTTGAGGGCCGACAGGTCGACGGCACCGGCCATGGCGGGCACGACGGGGGGTCGGGGACGTGTCACGCCTACAAGTCTGTCACGTCGTTTCGGGTGCTGACCGGCCCGCCTGCGCGAGCGCCATTGCCGGGTTCGCGACCCCCATCCGACCGGTGCGATCGGCCCACATGAGGAAGATCACACTGCACAGCGGCACGGCGCTCGCCAGCAACGCCAGCAACCATGTGCCTGCGGCCCATTTGAATGCGATTCCGGCCAGCAGAACAAGCACCACGAACGCGATGAAGATCAGCCCGTGGGCCATGCCGAAGACCTTGACGCCGACCTCGGTTCGCGGACTGCCCAGGTATTTGAAATACATGCCGATCAGCAATCCGACCCAGCTGACGGCCTCCATCAGGGCGACGAGGCGAAACCATCCAGCAACGGATCGAAGATCGAAAGCGCTTGTCATGGCCGCCATTGTGCCGGAAAACAGTATTAATTACTACAAGGCGTCGTAGATGTCTAACCGGCGCGCAGGATCAGTGCGTCGCCCTGTCCGCCGGCTCCGCACAGCGCGGCCACCGCGTAGCCGGATCCGCGCCGGGCCAGCTGCAGGGCGGCGTGCAGGGTGATCCGTGCCCCCGACATGCCAATCGGATGCCCGATCGCGATCGCGCCGCCGTTGACATTGACCTTGGCCGGATCAACGCCCAGTTCCTTGGTGGAGGCCAACGCGACCGCGGCGAACGCCTCGTTGATCTCGATGACATCGAGCTGATCGACCGAAATGCCTTCCCGGGCAATGGCCTTCTTGATCGCATTGGCCGGCTGAGACTGCAACGTCGAATCCGGCC